>NZ_JBBOOK010000003.1:0-300000 GCF_038003045.1 Sporosarcina sp. FSL W7-1349 | reverse complement strand
GCCGTTTTGTGCGGTGTCAAATAAGCGCGCTGCATGAGCCAGTTTGGAATCATGCAATCACCTTCCTTTCGTCAGAAAAAGCTGCCCATTTCAAGGCAGCTTCATAATTACAGATTAAGGGAAACGCGGGAATTGGCCGAAGTCCGGTTTGCGTTTCTCTTTGAACGCATCGCGTCCCTCTTTCGCTTCATCCGTTGTATAGTATAGGAGCGTCGCATCTCCGGCAAGCTGTTGCAAACCAGCCAAGCCGTCCGTATCGGCATTCATCGCCGCTTTGATGAAACGAAGGGCAGTCGGGCTCATCGCCAACATTTCCTCACACCATTTCACCGTTTCATCTTCCAATTGCTCATATGGGACAACCGTGTTGACTAGCCCCATCTCCAACGCTTGCTGCGCATCGTATTGACGGCAGAGATACCAAATTTCCCGTGCTTTTTTATGGCCGATGATACGAGCCAGATACCCGGAACCGTATCCTGCGTCAAATGATCCAACTTTTGGACCCGTTTGCCCGAATCGAGCATTTTCAGCAGCAATCGTCAAATCGCAAACGACATGAAGGACATGGCCTCCGCCGATTGCATAACCAGCAACCATTGCGACAACCGGTTTTGGAATGACGCGGATCAGCCGTTGCAGATCCAATACGTTCAAACGAGGAATTTCATCTTCCCCGACATAGCCGCCGTGGCCGCGAACCGATTGGTCACCGCCTGAACAGAACGCCATCTCCCCTTCACCTGTTAGGATGATGACTCCGATGCTCTCATCATCGCGGGCCCGTGTAAAAGCATCAATCAGTTCCGCTGTTGTTTTCGGTCTGAAAGCATTCCGCACTTCCGGACGGTTGATCGTCACTTTGGCAATCCCATTATACTTTTCGTATTTAATATCTTCGTATGTACGAATTGTTTCCCATTGACGTGTCATTTTACTCCTCCTCTAATTTATATACTCCTCTATCATTGTAGCAAAAACATCCGGTTTTTCCACATGAATCGCATGGCCCGCTCCCAAAACGGTCTTTTGGACGCTATTGGGCAAGTGCGCGGCCATTTCCCGGGAAATATTGACGAATTTCTTGTCGAATTCCCCCGTAATGAGAAGAACGGGAATATCTAGTTTGTCGAGTTCACTCCAGTAGGAGCGCTGACATCCCGTTCCCATGCCCCGTAAGCTATTCGCGAGTCCAATTTCACTTTGACTTAGACGTTCTTCCCGGATGGCAGAACGGGTCTTTTCATCCAAGGCTTTCTGCGAATCAAATAAAGGGATATTTTCCCACCTATCCACAAAAGCAGTGAGTCCCTTCTCGATGATTTGATTGGCAAGCTGATTATCCAAATTTTTTCGGGACTCCCTCTCCTCTTTCCCTTGAAGTCCTGGTGAGGTGCTTTCGAGAATCAACATCTCTACTTTTTCAGGGGATCCCACCGCGTAGGCAAGTGCCGTGCGCCCGCCCATGGAATAGCCAAGCAATGTGAAACGTTCCAGGCCAAGCTGTATTACCACGTCATCGAGGTCTTTGATTTGCTCGTCCATCGAATACCGGCTAAGCTCCGAAGGCTTTGCAGTCTTTCCATGGCCAATCAAATCAATGGCTATTGTACGGAATCGCCCCTGAAGCCGCCGTGTAATTTCTTGCCACGTCCGTGTGCTGCCTGTAAACCCATGGAGCATGACAATCGTTGGGAGATGGACGTCCCCTTGAATTTCCACATATACCTCTATTCCCCGGACCGATAACACCCTATCATTCAATCGAATCGATCCCTTCCACGATCTTTGACCAAAGCTCCCGATGCGCCTTGACATTCGACGGTCGATCCGTAAACACCTCAATGATCCGGACAGGCTTCGTTTTCGGCTCGGCAAGCACTTCCGCAAACTGTTCGGGCGTCCGGACATCGGAATATTGGGCGTCATACATCGCCGCAATATGGTTGAACGTCAGCCCAGTCGGGGTCCCGAATAGTTGCTCGAAATGCTGGCTCACTTGGGACTGGGACAGATAGGAAAAGATGCCGCCTCCGTCATTATTCATAATAACAATCGTCAAATCCGTCTCTTGGAAGCGAGTGATGATCAGGCCATTGACGTCATGAAGGAAGGACAAATCCCCGATTAACAGCCAAGTCGGCCGTTTCCGTGTTTCTTGGACACCGAATGCCGAGGAAATGACGCCATCAATGCCATTTGTACCCCGATTTGCAAATACTGCAATGTCTCGGTCCGTTTTACGAAAGAACGTATCGACATCCCGGATCGGCATGCTGCTGCCGCTAAATAAATCGCTCCCATCCGGCAAATGATCGAATAGCATCTTAGCGTAGATCCCTTCGTCGCCGATACTGCCAGCATAATTGGATGTAATATCGGATGCGATCTCATTCGCCTGTGCCCAAAGCTTTGCGTAGGACGAATTGGAGCCAGACACTTCAAGTTGCCAGACCGCTTCGGGTGATGCCTGGATATGATGCGTCGCCACACCGAATGGATCACGAAATTCAGGCGATTCATCCACGACGAGTACTGTCGATGGACGCACGCCGGATAAATAAAGTGCCAATGGCTTCGACACCGGGTGCGAGCCGAATCGGATCACCGTCTGAGGCACCGCTTTCTCTTGGAAACTTTCACTCTTCAAGATAGCGTCGTAATGGTCGATGCAAAGTGATGAACAAGAAGCCGGTACTTCCGAACGGAGCTGAGATAAAGGATCGCAAAGGACCGGCCAGCCCAATTGCTGTGCAAATCGCCAAAAGGCGGTTTTATCAAGTGTCGCAGACAACTCGCCTACAACGACCATTCCGTTATTCGATTTCGTCAATACATCGACAATCTCCCGTTTGGCGTTTTCATCCAGGCAGTCATTTGAACGAATCCGCCCTTGGAACGTCGTTGGCGACGCCGGCAAATCAAAGTCGATCAAAAGCGGTTCTCGGAAAGGCATATTCAAATGGACAGGACCTTGCGGAACGGTCTGCGCCACCGATAGGGCCCTGCGGATATGGCGATCGATGAAATCGTCCATCACGGCGCTCTCTTCAGCCATAGGAAAATCCACGCTATACTTTACATGGCCGCCGTACATCCGGATTTGATCGATCGCCTGCGGAGCGCCGACTTCTCTTAATTCATGCGGCCGGTCCGCTGTAATGACAACGAGTGGAATCCGTGCATAATAGGCCTCCGTGATGGCAGGGTGATAATTGGAAGCTGCCGTGCCAGACGTACAGAGCAAGGCGACAGGCTGCCCGGATGCCTTGGCCATTCCAAGTGCATAATAAGCCGCAGAACGCTCGTCCACCTGTATATGCGTCTGCAAGTCAGGCGTCGAAGCAAACGCATAGGCAAGCGGAGTGGAACGGGATCCCGGGCTGATAACCGCCGATCGGACGCCTGCTTGGAGCAATGCCCCGGTAATCCGCCGTACGTGAGCGGTCAATATTTGTCGATTATCCATTCAACTTTCCTCCAAGTGCTCGGAGCACCGGTCTGAATTTGACCCAAGTCTCTTCGTATTCCATGTCCTTCTCAGAATTTGCGACAATTCCGCCTCCCGCATACAAATGAGCACGATTCCCATCAAGCAGGCCCGAGCGGATTGCAACGGCAAACTCTCCATTCCCCGCAGTGTCCGTCCAGCCGATCGGGGCCGCATAATAGCCACGATCCATCTTTTCCAACTCCCGGATCATCTCCATCGCAACATGAGTGGGCGAACCCCCAAGCGCCGGGGTGGGATGGAGCGCACGGACCAAATCAAAAATATCAATCTCCTCTTCCAACTCACCGACAACTGGTGTGAAGAGATGCTGGATATCCCGGATTTTCATCAGTTTCGGCATTTTCGGCACAGTCACCGATTTACATAACGATTGGAACACTGTAGAAATCATATGAACCACATATTGATGCTCCTCCCGGTTCTTGCGGTCTCCAAGCAATTCCTCGCCAAGAAGCCGGTCCTCCACGGCAGACTTGCCACGGCGAGTCGAGCCGGCGACACAAGCGGAGAATGCTTTTCCATTTTCTATCCGGATCAGCCTTTCCGGAGTCGCCCCGAAAAACAGGCGGTCATCCTTCTGCAAACCGAATTGATAGCTCTCTTGTTGTTCATTCGTAATATGATGCAACGCTGAAATGGACGGGACCGGCTCTTGGAAGCGCAGGTCAATTGAACGGGCAATGACCACTTTTTCCGCCTCGCCCGCTCGAATCCGTTCCGTCACTTGTTCCACAGCTGCTAAATAGCCCTCTTTCTCCCGTTCCTCGATTGCGAGCACTTGAGGCTTCGATACCTCAGGAAAGTCCTCCACTTGTGCAATATGGAGGAGCCTGTCCCGTTCCTCGCGAAGCTTCTCAAATTCCTCCGCAGACGAAGCGCGATCCGTCACCAAGTTGATGGCAATCATCGTCTTGCCGTCCTGGATTTTCAATTGGAAGGAAGGGACAACGAAATAGGAGGAAGGGAATCCTTTCCATTCCTCCTCCCCACCCACTTCCGGGTCAAATGAAAATCCGCCGAACAAAACAGGTTCCATATCCTTTTCTTCTTTGATGAGCGCTTCCCTCAACTGCTTCCAACTGTTGGATATGCTCGTGTATCGGTCTTCCCCGTAATCTGTCGTCAGGACTGTTGCATGCCCAATGCCGACCAAAGTCAATGTTTTATTTGCATTTTGCCAAAAGAAACGTTCGTTTTTATAACAAGAATCCCCCGCTTCAAAAAATGCCAGAGGAGATATTCGGCCTACATCAATGGTCTCTGTAAAAAAACGAATATCTTTTTGGCCGACGCCGGTCTTGGCGTCCCGAGTAGCGGTCAACTTCCGATTCATTCTGTTCCCTCCGTATTTTCGTGAAGCCCATAGTATGTTGATACCTCTATTCTATCATACAGAATTCTTCAAGATTCGGCATTATTTATGCAGGTGGGATGTCCAGAAACTTGATTTTGGAGTACAATAGAGACGAGTACTGAATAAAAAGGAGCGAACGAATCTTGCAACAGACGATGAAGGCGGATACCGGCTGGCGCATTTGGTGGAAACTGACACGTCCCCATACATTGACCGCTGCGTTTGCGCCTGTTTTTTTAGGGACGATGATTGCTTTAACACAAGGACCAATTCATCTTCCTCTATTTTTCGCCATGCTAATCGCAAGTATACTCATTCAAATGGCGACAAATATGTTCAATGAGTATTATGACTATAAAAGAGGACTCGATACGGAACACTCCGTTGGAATCGGCGGAACAATCGTCCGCAATGGGGTGAAGCCGAAAACAGTACTGAATCTCGCGCTGGCTCTTTACGGGATTTCCGTGCTGATTGGCATTTATATTTGTTCCGAAACCTCTTGGATGCTTGCTCTGGTCGGGGCACTGTCGATGATGGTCGGCTATTTCTATACAGGAGGCCCTTATCCGATAGCGTATACGCCTTTTGGGGAATTGTTTTCAGGTGTTGTGATGGGCATGTTTTTGATTCTCATCGCCTTTTATATCCAGACGGGAGAAATCACGAGAGAAGCTGTCCTGCTTTCCATTCCGAGTGTGCTATTGGTTGGTGGGATCATGCTAGCCAATAATATCCGGGACTTGGAGAGCGATAAGGAAGGCGGAAGGAGAACACTCGCCATCTTAGTTGGCCGATCCAAAGCAATCACGATATTGATGTCGTTTTTCATCCTTTCGTATATCTGGATTTTGGCACTTGTCCTTTTCGGTCACTTGACCCCTTGGGCGTTGCTGATCTTTTTGGCAGTGAAAAAGCCGGCTTCCGCCATTTCGGAATTTCGAAAAAATCGGTTACCAATCCAGATGATGCCGGCTATGAAAAACACGGCAGTGACCAACACTTTGTTTGCCACGCTGCTCGGTATCGGAATCCTAATTGGACATTTACTGTAAGCTGGCCTAAACAGCCCAGGAGTCCCTGCTGCGCCATCGGACAAGCATCTGGGACTTAAAAGCCGTACCCTTCATATAATGACGGGTGCGGCTTTTTGGCATGTAGGTTTAAACGATGCCTTCGAAAGGGAATTAAAAAGAATGAACTCCACTGAATTCATGAATCAATTCAAAATTGAGCATGCTATAGAAATAACCAAAAAGGACGTGACCTCTATGTTGACCGATCAACAAAAGCAGAAGTTGAAACAAGAGCTGCTTATGATGAAGCGTGAATTACGAAAGACAGAACGAGAAACGGATCTTAAGGATAGCCCCCGGGATGAAGTCGGAGAGCTCTCCATGTATGATAACCATCCAGGTGATATGGGCACTGAACTGTTTGAAAGAGAAAAGGACCTGGCACTCAATATTCATGCGGAGGGAGAACTCGGCAAAGTGGAGCAGGCTTTACAAGCATTGGAGGACGGCTCTTACGGCAAATGCGAAGTATGTCAGAGGGAAATTGATATCGAAAGGCTGGAGGCCCTTCCATATACGACGTTTTGCATCGACCATGTTCCAGAAAGGGAAAGAGATGTACCGAGCGACCGGCCTTCAGAGGAAGACGTCCTCGTCATGGCCAATCCGAACACCTTTGCTGACAAAAGAAGATCAAGGGACGGGAAGGACAGTTTTGCAGAAATCGCGACGTTCGGCACTTCAGAGACTCCATCTGATTTTACAGGGGATTATGATGACTACAACTCGCTATATGATGCCGGTCTCCAAAATGGAGCAGCAGAAGAGATAGAAGAGTTCACGGGCACGGATATGAGCGGAAAAGAACGTGGATTCATCCGGACCGAGGAAGCACAAGAATATGAAGAACGATTAGATGCGGAAAACCTCGAATCCCCATTGGGAAATATCCCGTATCATGAAAAAGACAGTTATGTAAATGATCGAAAGAAGTAACAAGGGCATCTTGTATCATGGAAGAATCCTATGTTACGAATTCAAAAGAACCTAAAGTACAGAGCAGCTGCCCGACAAACAACAGTTGCGGTAGGCTTTGGAAACGGAGCCGTTTTGAAAAGCCTGGCTTCGCCGCATCCTGAGGATGCCTTAATTTCCGCAAAGATGAATTAAAGCCAAACGAACCCTTGGCTGTTCGATTGGCAACGGAGGACTGACTCGCATCCCACTTCGAGCATTAGAGGCTCGAAGTGAGACGCTGATACACAATCTAAGCAAAGTAATAAAAAAAGCGAGAGAACCCTACAAAAATAGGATTCTCTCGCTTTTTCATTATGACCCCTACGGGATTCGAACCCGTGTTACCGCCGTGAAAGGGCGGTGTCTTAACCGCTTGACCAAGGGGCCAAACATATGGCGGAGAAGGAGGGATTCGAACCCTCGCGCCGCTTTCGCGACCTATGCCCTTAGCAGGGGCACCTCTTGAGCCTCTTGAGTACTTCCCCATTATATGGCTCCGCAGGTAGGATTCGAACCTACGACCGATCGGTTAACAGCCGATTGCTCTACCACTGAGCTACTGCGGAATGGTGGGCCTAAGTGGACTCGAACCACCGACCTCACGCTTATCAGGCGTGCGCTCTAACCAGCTGAGCTATAGGCCCATTGGAGCGGGTGAAGGGAATCGAACCCTCATCATCAGCTTGGAAGGCTGAGGTTTTACCACTAAACTACACCCGCGTAGAAGGTGGCTCAGGACGGAATCGAACCGCCGACACAAGGATTTTCAGTCCTTTGCTCTACCGACTGAGCTACTGAGCCACAGATTTGATTGAAGAAGCGTTTTCGATGCTTTTCAAACCTTATGTATAACCTTTGAAAAGAATGGCGGTCCCGACCGGGATCGAACCGGCGATCTCCTGCGTGACAGGCAGGCATGTTAACCGCTACACCACGGGACCATTTGGTTGCGGGGGCAGGATTTGAACCTGCGACCTTCGGGTTATGAGCCCGACGAGCTACCACTGCTCCACCCCGCGATAATAATATTCATTAGTTATAATGACTTCAACGCATTTCGCATAAGGGACACCTTACGCTCCGCTGTCGGTGTTAATCACATTCTTCGTAATGCGATTTGCTCCACCCCGCGATAATAATATTCATTAGTCATAATGACTTTAACACATTTCGCATAAGGTACGCCTTACGCTTCGTTGCCGACACTAATAAGTATACAACAACTTTGGGAATTAAGAAACTCTTTTTTTCAGGTACACCATTTTAGTAAAAATGGCGGAGGAAGAGGGATTCGAACCCCCGCGGGCTTTAACACCCCTGTCGGTTTTCAAGACCGATCCCTTCAGCCAGGCTTGGGTATTCCTCCGTATAGTAGTAATAAATTCTGGTGGACCTTGCAGGACTCGAACCTGCGACCGGACGGTTATGAGCCGTCTGCTCTAACCAACTGAGCTAAAGGTCCTTAAGATGGCGGCAGAGGGGATCGAACCCCCGACCTTACGGGTATGAACCGTACGCTCTAGCCAGCTGAGCTACGCCGCCAGGATCTTTATTGAAATTGTTGGTGGAGCCTAGCGGGATCGAACCGCTGACCTCCTGCGTGCAAGGCAGGCGCTCTCCCAGCTGAGCTAAGGCCCCAGAAAATGGTCGGGAAGACAGGATTCGAACCTGCGACCCCTTGGTCCCAAACCAAGTGCTCTACCAAGCTGAGCTACTTCCCGTACTATGTGTTGTTGGCGCGCCCGACAGGAGTCGAACCCATAACCTTCTGATCCGTAGTCAGACGCTCTATCCAATTGAGCTACGGGCGCACTTGATATAACTGGTGCCGAGAACCGGAATCGAACCGGTACGGTAGTCACCTACCGCAGGATTTTAAGTCCTGTGCGTCTGCCAGTTCCGCCACCCCGGCAAAATCTGGAGCGGAAGACGGGATTCGAACCCGCGACCCCGACCTTGGCAAGGTCGTATTCTACCACTGAACTACTTCCGCATTGAAAGTGCGGGTGAAGGGAGTCGAACCCCCACGCCTTGCGGCACTAGATCCTAAGTCTAGCGTGTCTGCCAGTTCCACCACACCCGCGTATGAAATTAAAATGGTGAGCCATGCAGGATTCGAACCTGCGACCCTCTGATTAAAAGTCAGATGCTCTACCAACTGAGCTAATGGCTCGAAAAGTGGTGCCGGCGAAAGGACTTGAACCCTCAACCTACTGATTACAAGTCAGTTGCTCTACCAATTGAGCTACACCGGCAAATCAATAAATCATATGGTGGAGGATGACGGGTTCGAACCGCCGACCCCCTGCTTGTAAGGCAGGTGCTCTCCCAGCTGAGCTAATCCTCCAAGTTAAAATTGCGATAAGCTTCGCATTGCTGCGTCAGCTTCATTCGCTTGGTCAGTCACGTACGATAGTACGCTCCTTTCCTTGCTCAATCGCTTCCTTGCTCTGCTCGCTTCTCCCAATTTTAACGGGAGTGCGATAAGCTTCGCATTGTACTATGTAATGAACCTTACAAGCCTAGCGACGTCCTACTCTCACAGGGGGAAGCCCCCGACTACCATCGGCGCTGAAGAGCTTAACTTCCGTGTTCGGTATGGGAACGGGTGTGACCTCTTCGCCATCGTCACCAGACTTGTCCTATCTTTTCTCAAAGACAGTATTCATTATATCAATTCTCATGATAATTACAAGCATTTTTTTCATGAACGTCGCTTGTTCGTTCAAAACCGGATAAAACCAACATTGTCTGCCACAAGCCATGCAACCTTTGTATTGAGGTCAAGTCCTCGATCGATTAGTATCCGTCAGCTCCATGCGTCGCCGCACTTCCACCCCGGACCTATCCACCTCATCTTCTTTGAGGGATCTTACTTACGAATGTAAAGGGAAATCTCATCTCGAGGGGGGCTTCATGCTTAGATGCTTTCAGCATTTATCCCGTCCACACATAGCTACCCAGCGATGCCTTTGGCAAGACAACTGGTACACCAGCGGTGTGTCCATCCCGGTCCTCTCGTACTAAGGACAGCTCCTCTCAAATTTCCTGCGCCCGCGACGGATAGGGACCGAACTGTCTCACGACGTTCTGAACCCAGCTCGCGTACCGCTTTAATGGGCGAACAGCCCAACCCTTGGGACCGACTACAGCCCCAGGATGCGATGAGCCGACATCGAGGTGCCAAACCTCCCCGTCGATGTGGACTCTTGGGGGAGATAAGCCTGTTATCCCCGGGGTAGCTTTTATCCGTTGAGCGATGGCCCTTCCATGCGGAACCACCGGATCACTAAGCCCGTCTTTCGACCCTGCTCGACTTGTAGGTCTCGCAGTCAAGCTCCCTTATGCCTTTGCACTCTACGAATGATGTCCAACCATTCTGAGGGAACCTTTGGGCGCCTCCGTTACACTTTAGGAGGCGACCGCCCCAGTCAAACTGCCCGCCTGACACTGTCTCCTGCCCGGATCACGGGCATGGGTTAGAAGTCCAATACAGCCAGGGTAGTATCCCACCAATGCCTCCACCGAAGCTGGCGCTCCGGCTTCCAAGGCTCCTACCTATCCTGTACAGGCTGCACCGGAATTCAATATCAGGTTACAGTAAAGCTCCACGGGGTCTTTCCGTCCTGTCGCGGGTAATGCGCATCTTCACGCATATTATAATTTCACCGAGTCTCTCGTTGAGACAGTGCCCAGATCGTTACGCCTTTCGTGCGGGTCGGAACTTACCCGACAAGGAATTTCGCTACCTTAGGACCGTTATAGTTACGGCCGCCGTTTACTGGGGCTTCAATTCGAAGCTTCGCTTGCGCTGACCTCTCCTCTTAACCTTCCAGCACCGGGCAGGCGTCAGCCCCTATACGTCACCTTACGGTTTTGCAGAGACCTGTGTTTTTGCTAAACAGTCGCCTGGGCCTATTCACTGCGGCTCTCTCGGGCTATTCACCCTACCAGAGCACCCCTTCTCCCGAAGTTACGGGGTCATTTTGCCGAGTTCCTTAACGAGAGTTCTCTCGATCACCTTAGGATTCTCTCCTCGCCTACCTGTGTCGGTTTGCGGTACGGGCACCTCCCGCCTCGCTAGAGGCTTTTCTTGGCAGTGTGAAATCAGGGACTCCGGGGAATAATTCCCCTCGCGGTCACAGCTCAATGTTACAGGAACGGGATTTGCCTCGTTCCACACCTCACTGCTTCGACGCGCATGACCAACAGCGCGCTCACCCTATCCTACTGCGTCCCCCCATTGCTGATAGCGGCGGGGAGGTGGTACAGGAATATCAACCTGTTGTCCATCGTCTACGCCTTTCGGCCTCGACTTAGGTCCCGACTGACCCTGAGCGGACGAGCCTTCCTCAGGAAACCTTAGGCATTCGGTGGAAGGGATTCTCACCCTTCTTTCGCTACTCATACCGGCATTCTCACTTCCAAGCGCTCCACCAGTCCTTCCGGTCTGGCTTCGACGCCCTTGGAACGCTCTCCTACCACTGACACCAATGGTGTCAATCCACAGTTTCGGTGATCCGTTTAGCCCCGGTACATTTTCGGCGCAGCGCCACTCGACCAGTGAGCTATTACGCACTCTTTAAATGGTGGCTGCTTCTAAGCCAACATCCTGGTTGTCTGGGCAACGCCACATCCTTTTCCACTTAACGGATACTTGGGGACCTTAACTGGTGGTCTGGGCTGTTTCCCTCTCGACTACGGATCTTATCACCCGCAGTCTGACTCCCAAACCTAAATCATCGGCATTCGGAGTTTGTCTGAATTCGGTAACCCGGGATGGGCCCCTAGTCCAAACAGTGCTCTACCTCCGAGATTCGTTGTTTGAGGCTAGCCCTAAAGCTATTTCGGAGAGAACCAGCTATCTCCAGGTTCGATTGGAATTTCACCGCTACCCACACCTCATCCCCGCACTTTTCAACGTACGTGGGTTCGGGCCTCCAGTAAGTGTTACCTTACCTTCACCCTGGACATGGGTAGATCACCTGGTTTCGGGTCTACGACCCCATACTCATTCGCCCTGTTCAGACTCGCTTTCGCTGCGGCTCCGCCTTCTCGGCTTAACCTTGCATGGAATCGTAACTCGCCGGTTCATTCTACAAAAGGCACGCCATCACCCCTTAACGGGCTCTGACAACTTGTAGGCACACGGTTTCAGGTTCTCTTTCACTCCCCTTCCGGGGTGCTTTTCACCTTTCCCTCACGGTACTGGTTCACTATCGGTCACTAGGGAGTATTTAGCCTTGGGAGATGGTCCTCCCGGATTCCGACGGAATTTCACGTGTTCCGCCGTACTCAGGATCCACTCTGGAGGGGATGGACTTTCGGCTACGGGGCTATTACCCGCTGCGGCGGACCTTTCCAGGTCGCTTCGCCTAACCCATCCCTTTGTAACTCCGTATAGAGTGTCCTACAACCCCAGGAAGCAAGCTTCCTGGTTTGGGCTCTTCCCGTTTCGCTCGCCGCTACTCAGGGAATCGAATTTTCTTTCTCTTCCTCCGGATACTTAGATGTTTCAGTTCTCCGGGTCTGCCTCATGTACGCTATGTATTCACGTACATGTACTGCCCCATTACGGGCAGTGGGTTTCCCCATTCGGAAATCTCCGGATCAATGCTTACTTACAGCTCCCCGGAGCATATCGGTGTTAGTGCCGTCCTTCATAGGCTCCTAGTGCCAAGGCATCCGCCGTGCGCCCTTTCTAACTTGACCATAATGGTCGATCGTTCGGCCATAGCGATATGGCGTCCGGATCGTTACAAAGTATTGCATGTTCAATCAAAAAAAGTGATCGACTCGGTTGATTACTTGTGTTTGTTGCTTTCAATGTTGTTTTATCCAGTTTTCAAAGAACAAGTTTGAAAATCCATCTCAAGGATGAACCTTCAAAACTGAACGCAAAACGTCAACGTATGAACCCAAGGTTCATATTCCGTAAATATCCTTAGAAAGGAGGTGATCCAGCCGCACCTTCCGATACGGCTACCTTGTTACGACTTCACCCCAATCATCTGTCCCACCTTCGGCGGCTGGCTCCCGTAAGGGTTACCCCACCGACTTCGGGTGTTACAAACTCTCGTGGTGTGACGGGCGGTGTGTACAAGACCCGGGAACGTATTCACCGTGGCATGCTGATCCACGATTACTAGCGATTCCGGCTTCATGCAGGCGAGTTGCAGCCTGCAATCCGAACTGGGAACGGTTTTATGGGATTGGCTCCCCCTCGCGGGTTCGCAGCCCTCTGTACCGTCCATTGTAGCACGTGTGTAGCCCAGGTCATAAGGGGCATGATGATTTGACGTCATCCCCACCTTCCTCCGGTTTGTCACCGGCAGTCACCTTAGAGTGCCCAACTGAATGCTGGCAACTAAGATCAAGGGTTGCGCTCGTTGCGGGACTTAACCCAACATCTCACGACACGAGCTGACGACAACCATGCACCACCTGTCACCGCTGTCCCCGAAGGGAAAGGCATGTCTCCATGCCGGGCAGCGGGATGTCAAGACCTGGTAAGGTTCTTCGCGTTGCTTCGAATTAAACCACATGCTCCACCGCTTGTGCGGGTCCCCGTCAATTCCTTTGAGTTTCAGTCTTGCGACCGTACTCCCCAGGCGGAGTGCTTAATGCGTTAGCTGCAGCACTAAGGGGCGGAAACCCCCTAACACTTAGCACTCATCGTTTACGGCGTGGACTACCAGGGTATCTAATCCTGTTTGCTCCCCACGCTTTCGCGCCTCAGCGTCAGTTACAGACCAGAAAGCCGCCTTCGCCACTGGTGTTCCTCCACATCTCTACGCATTTCACCGCTACACGTGGAATTCCGCTTTCCTCTTCTGTACTCAAGTCCTCCAGTTTCCAATGACCCTCCACGGTTGAGCCGTGGGCTTTCACATCAGACTTAAAGGACCGCCTGCGCGCGCTTTACGCCCAATAATTCCGGACAACGCTTGCCACCTACGTATTACCGCGGCTGCTGGCACGTAGTTAGCCGTGGCTTTCTGATAAGGTACCGTCAAGGTACGGGCAGTGACTCCCGTACGTGTTCTTCCCTTACAACAGAGCTTTACGATCCGAAAACCTTCTTCGCTCACGCGGCGTTGCTCCATCAGACTTCCGTCCATTGTGGAAGATTCCCTACTGCTGCCTCCCGTAGGAGTCTGGGCCGTGTCTCAGTCCCAGTGTGGCCGATCACCCTCTCAGGTCGGCTACGCATCGTCGCCTTGGTAGGCCGTTACCCCACCAACTAGCTAATGCGCCGCGGGCCCATCCTGCAGTGACAGCCGAAACCGTCTTTCAGAGTTCCTCCATGCGGAGGAACTGATTATTCGGTATTAGCCCCGGTTTCCCGGAGTTATCCCCATCTGCAGGGCAGGTTGCCCACGTGTTACTCACCCGTCCGCCGCTAACTTCAGGGAGCAAGCTCCCATCCGTCCGCTCGACTTGCATGTATTAGGCACGCCGCCAGCGTTCGTCCTGAGCCAGGATCAAACTCTCCATAATAGAGAAATTCGAGTAGCTCGAGTTTCTTGCTGGCATCAGTTAAGATGTCAATTTTGAATCCGAAGATTCGTTTTGTCCGTTTCACCGACGAAGTCGGCTTCCGGACTTTATTTGTTGACGTTTTGCTGTTCAGTTTTCAAGGTTCATTTACTTTCTCGCCGCAACAGCGACCCTCTTAATATAACATCTTCTCGAAGAGAAGTCAACAACTTTTTTCGATTTCTTTTTTAAGTTGTTTGTCGTCCGCTAAGGACATGTACTAATATACAACATGTCCTATTAAATAATCAAGTCTTTTTTCAAAAAAACTTTTCAATAAGTTTTTTAGGGTCAATTACGAACAAACCAATCCCGCATAGGACAACGACCCCGCCTACTAATTGGGGCAATGTCAATGTCTCTCCAAATACATAGAACGCCAGGATAGCGGCGCCTACCGGCTCGAATAGGATGGCCACCGATATGACATTTGTGCTCACCCATTTAATCGCCCAATTGAATAATGTATGCCCCAGCAGATTCGGAATCAACGCGAGCAGGATGAACCACATCCAGTCGCTCGAAGGATAAGGCCCGAATGATTCCCCTTTTGCCAGCACATAAAAAAACAATGTGATCGTGCTTATTGAATAAACCACAAACGTATAAGTAATTAAGGAGAGTCTTTTCCGAACCTCTTGCCCGAATAACAGATAGGCCGTCACGAGCGCACAGCCGATTAAAGCCAGTATATCCCCAAAAAGCGCAGTTCCACTTAATCTGAAGTCTCCCCAACTGATGATGACACTGCCTGAAATCGCGATAAGAGCAGACAGAATCGTCTTCAATGAAATCTTTTCCTTGAAAAAGAAGTAGGTGCCTACGAATGCAAAAATCGGTTGCAGCGTTACCAGGACCGTCGAACTGGCGACCGATGTGTAGTTTAATGATTCAAACCAAAAGATGAAATGGAATGCAAGGAACACTCCAGCGATAGTGGAGAAGAGCCAATCTTTCCGTCTAAGTCCCTTTAATTCTTTTTTATATTTATAGAGAAAGATCGGTAGCATTGCAAGCACCGAAAATAACATCCGATAAAAAGCAATGACACCGGAGTCCGCGTTGGCAAGCTTCACAAAAATAGCTGAGAGCACTACCGAGATCACACCGATCGTAATCGGGATATAGGGATGAATTGCAGGTCTTTCCATGTAAAACACTTCTCTTTCAAATGGAGCCAAGGTTACACCCTATCATTTAGGGCAATAGAATAGTAAAGAGTATATCATGCCATGTCCATGAGCACCAACATAGATAAAGGGGGATTTGTATGGATTGGATATTGAATGAAACGATGTACCCCGAGGTTCTTATAAAAATAACCCTCGCTTTAGTATTAAGTTTAGTAATTGGCGTAGAGAGGGAAATGAAGAAAAAGCCGATCGGATTAAAGACAAGTGCTGTCATTGCCACTTTCAGCTGTCTTATGACAATCATCTCCATTGAAGCCGCCTATCTCGTTCCTCCCCGGGATGATATCAACGTCACGATGGACCCGCTCCGTTTGGCGGCACAAATTGTTAGTGGTATAGGATTCCTAGGTGCAGGGGCAATACTGAGAAGGGATAATGATAATATCACTGGCCTGACTACCGCTGCCATGATTTGGGGAGCTGCCGGAATCGGGATTGCGGTGGGAGCCGGCTTCTATATAGAAGCTGCGTTTGCCGTCCTCAGTGTCATGTTCGTTATCGAGGTCCTCTCCCCTTTGCTTGGGAGATTTGGACCGAAACGGTTACGGACAAAAGATGCTGCCTTCACTTTCATCGTGACAGATATGTCGAAAATCGATGACCTGATCGAGTACTTGACGCTAGAAGGGATGTCGGTCGAAAATTTGAGGATCCGGAAGATAATCGAAACAGAACAACCTACGAAACATGAGTTGGATTTCCGTCTTACCGCCCTGCCAAAAAAGGAAACATCGCAGCTATATGTCGAACTCTCCGCACTTCCCTATGTTGAATCAGTTGAATTGGAATTATTTCATTAACGGAGGTCTCCTATGTCAGACATACTAAAATTGTTGAAAGAAGGAAACAAACCTTCACTCCTAGCAGCCATCGTCAATGCTGTCATCGCAGGATTGAAAGCCATCGCCTTTTTCTTTACAGGAAATGTCGCGATGTTTGCGGAAATGCTCCATTCTTTAGGAGATGCAGCTAACCAGTTCTTCGTCTACGTCGGGTCCGCCCTTTCCAGGAAAGCCCCGACGCCCAAGTATCCGAATGGTTTTGGCCGAGTCGTCAATCTGGTTTGCCTCGGTGCGGTCATTGTTGTCGGAATCATGTCCTATGAAGCCATCATTGGAGGTTGGCATCATATCTTCAATCCCAGTGAATCAGGCAGCCTGCTTATCAACTTGTCCGTCCTCGGCATAGCCATTGTCCTGGAGTTCACAGTTCTTTTTAAAGCAGGAAAAGAAGTACTACACGAAGCTGGGATCCAAACAAGGGGGCTGGCTCCCATTACGACCAGCTTCCGCTATTTGAACAAAGCGAAACCGCCGACCAAACTTGTCTTCATGGAAGATCTCGTCGCAACGGCCGGTGGGGTACTCGCCTTTGTCGCAATCCTCCTAGCTCACTTCTTCGGCTTCCTTGCGGCGGAAGGCATCGCTTCCATATTAATTGGATTAATGATGTTCTATGTGGTCAGTAAAGTGTTTTTGGATAATGCGAGAGGAGCGATTGGGGAAACTGACGAAGAAATGCTCAACCATATTGCCTATCTCGTGGCGGAAGACCCGGATGTGATGGACATCCAACGGGTGGAAGTCATTAAAGAAGGGGAGTTCCTCCATGTCGAAGTCGTCGCGGAAGTGGACCCTGCCCATACAGTAGCCTATGTAGATGATATCCGGGATCGTCTCATGGATACTATATTGAAGCAAAAAGGCGTACGGGACGCCCTTATTTCATTCGACGAAGATGATGGGGTCCTGACCTGGAGCCGGGCGAACTCTCCGGATGCCGCCAAACATGTGACCTCGAAGTTGCCGGAAATCAAATAAGAAAAAGAGGCTGATGTGGTAACCGCATCGCCTCTTTCTTCATTATAAGGAAGCTTGCAGGATCTTCAAAACATCCTCTTTATGCAACACATTGAATTTCCCGATCGGCCTGTTGGCGGTCGCCATTTCTGCCATGCGTTCCAGTTGGGAACCGTCAATGCCATAGTCCGAAAGCGTATTTGGACCACCGAGCGAATCCCAAAAAGCGCGCAAGCGGTCGATCCCTTCGTAAGCGATCTCCTCTTCCGTCTTTCCTGCGGACTCCACTCCGAACACCTTGACTGCAAGTCTCGCAAAGCGGCTCGGCTTCACTTTTACGTTATACCGCATCCAATTCGGGAATAAAATCGAAAGACCTCCCGCATGCGGAATATCATAGACCGCGGAAACCGCATGCTCGATATCATGCGATGCCCAATCGCCTTTCGAACCCACTCCGATCATTCCGTTCAAAGCCATCGTCCCAGCAAACAGGATCGTCTCCCTCAACTCAAGGTCATCAGAATGTTCCAGAAGTTTCGGACCGGCCTCGATCACTGCGCGCAAAATTCCTTCACACATTTCATCTTGCACAGGGGTATTCGAAGCGCTATGGAAATATTACTCCAAGACATGTGACATCATGTCGATAATACCATACACTGTCTGGTCTCTAGGCACCGACAAAGTGTATGCGGGATCGAGAATCGAGAATTTCGGGAAATTAAGCGGTCCGCCCCAGCCGACTTTCTCATGAGTTTCTTCATTCGTTATGACAGAGCCGGAATTCATCTCCGACCCTGTTGCGGCCAATGTCAAAATGGTGCCGATCGGAAGGGCTTCGGTCGCCAGTACTTTACGTGTGACAAGGTCCCAAGATCCCCGTCATATTTCGCTACCGAAGCAATCAGCTTGGCGCAATCAATCACCGATCCCCCTCCGACAGCTAAGATGAAATCAATTTGTTTTTCCTTACAGATAGCAGCGCCTTTCCGGGCTGTCGAAACTCGGGGATTCGGCTCCACGCTGGAAAGTTCATAGACTTCTTTTCCCGCTTGCTTCAAAATGGCGGTCACTTCATCATAAAGTCCGTTCCGTTTGATGCTTCCACCGCCATATACGAGGAGAATCCGGTTGCCGTATTGCTACAGCTCTCCTTCCAACTGCTCGATCTTCCCTTTCCCGAATATCAATTTTACAGGGTTATGGAATACAAATTCATTCATCTTCCATCCACCTCCATTGTCATTACTTGTATTATCACGGATTACAATTAGCCATTGCAAACATACGGCAAAAGTATGAAATTAAATAAATGGGAAATAATAGGTATGTAGGAGGTGTTTGCAAAAATGGACACAGTACAGAGACTTGCGTTAGCACTAACGATCATCGGCGCTTTGAACTGGGGTGTCGCTGGATTATTCCGATTCGATGTCGTCGGCCAATTGGGTGGCGGATTTTCCGAGCCGCTCTCACGTTTCCTCTATATCGCAATCGGTATTTCCGGATTGCTCACTCTCGGACTCCTATTCGATAAATGGCGCGACAGGAAGTCTGAACATCCCACTGCTGAAGAAACATAAAAGGCATCTCCCGGATCGCTCTCGGGAAATGCCTTTTATCCTGTTATGCCCAGCCGCGGAAACGCGACGCTTCCGCCGTTTTCCGCACCCCGATCATATACGCTGCAAGGCGCATGTCGATGTTGCGGTTCGTTGACACTGAGTAGACGTTGTCAAATGCCGTCAGCATTTTTTCCGTCATTTTTTCACGGACTTCTTCTTCCGTCCAGTAATACCCCATATTGTTTTGAACCCATTCAAAATAAGAGACTGTTACGCCGCCTGCACTGGCCAAGACGTCCGGTACAAGAAGGATTCCACGTTCAGTCAGGATTCGAGTCCCTTCCGTCGTTGTCGGACCATTCGCCGCTTCGACAACAATTTTGGCTTTAATGTCATGTGCATTATCGCCCGTGATCTGGTTTTCGATTGCAGCCGGAACGAGGATATCACAATCCAGTTCAAGCAACTCTTTGTTCGTAATCGTATTATCAAACAGGGTCGTTACGGTTCCGAAGCTATCCCGGCGATCGAGAAGGTAATCGATATCGAGGCCATCTGGATCATGAAGTGCGCCGTAGGCATCGGAAATTCCGATTACTTTCGCTCCCAAATCATGAAGGAATTTCGATAGGAAACTTCCCGCATTCCCGAAGCCTTGAATGACGACACGAGCGCCTTTCATATCGATATTGCGACGTTTCGCCGCTTCCTTGATGATGATAGTGACTCCTTCGGCAGTCGCACGGTCACGACCTTGCGAACCACCAAGGACAATCGGCTTCCCTGTAATGAAACCTGGTGAGTTAAATTCATCAATCCGGCTATATTCGTCCATCATCCAAGCCATGATTTGCGCATTGGTGAAGACATCCGGAGCCGGAATATCTTTAGCTGGCCCCATTACTTGACTGAGCGCACGTACATACCCTCGGCTAAGCCGTTCCAATTCTCCCATTGACATTTCACGCGGATCGCAAATGATACCGCCTTTCCCGCCGCCATACGGAAGGTCGACGATGCCGGCCTTCAATGTCATCCACATGGAGAGTGCACGCACTTCATCCGCTGTAACTTGCGGGTGGAACCGGACTCCGCCTTTTGTGGGGCCTACTGCATCATTATGCTGCCCCCGGTACCCCGTGAACACTTTCACTTTTCCGTCGTCCATCCGGACCGGAATCCGCACTTCAACCATGCGGAGAGGTTCTTTTAATAATTCGTACATTCCCTCATCATAGCCTAATTTCTCAAGTGCATCCTTAATGACCTCTTGCGTAGACGTAAATAGATTCAGGTTTTCAGTCATGAAATGATTCGCCTCTTTGATTCATAATGTATTTCTTTCGCAGACATTGTAACATATTTGACACCGAATGGGGTTAATTCGCAAAAACTTTGTAGATTTTTTCGAGAGCCCAGTCCAATTCACCTTTTTCAATGATCAGTGGAGGGGCGAATCGGATTACCGTGTCATGGGTTTCTTTGCAAAGCAATCCAAGCTCTTTCAATTTCTCACAGTAAGGACGTGCCTTTTCCGTCAGCTCCACTCCGATAAACAATCCACGGCCCCGAACTTCTTTGATTGATGGGTGTTGGATTTTTTTCAATTCTTCCATGAAGTACGTGCCCAAGTCCAATGAACGGTCGGCCAATTTTTCCTCTTCAAGAACATCAAGGGAAGCGAGGGATACTGCACAAGCCATTGGGTTCCCCCCGAAAGTCGAACCGTGCGAGCCAGGGTTGAAAACGCCTAAGATGTCTTGATTCGCTACGACGCACGAAATCGGGAACACACCGCCACCGAGAGCTTTACCTAAGATATACATATCCGGTTCTATTTCTTCCCATTCACATGCGAACATTTTTCCGGTACGGCAAAGACCCGCTTGAATTTCATCCGCAATGAATAGAACGTTATGTTTTTTACAAAGTTCTCTCGCTTCCTTCATGAAACCTTTCGGTGGAATCAAGATTCCAGCTTCTCCTTGGATCGGTTCGATAATGAATGCGGCTGTATTCGGTGTAATCGCTTCTTCCAAGGCGTTGATATCGCCATACGGTACCAGTGCAATGCCCGGAAGCAATGGACCGAAACCGCGTTTGTATTCCTCATCGGAAGATAAGGAAACAGCAGCCATTGTACGTCCGTGGAAATTGCCGACACAACCGATGATTTCCGCTTGGTTGTCTGCTATTCCTTTCACGTCGTATGCCCAACGGCGAGCTGCCTTGATAGCTGTTTCAACCGCCTCGGCACCTGTATTCATCGGTAGGGCCATTTCTTTACCGGACAATTGGCAGATCCTTTCATACCATGGACCGAGTTGATCGTTGTGAAAAGCGCGTGATGTCAGTGTCACTCTATCCGCTTGGTCTTTTAACGCTTGAATGATCTTTGGATGGCGGTGTCCTTGGTTTACAGCAGAATACGCGGATAACATATCCATATATTTATTTCCCTCAGGATCTGTAACCCAAACCCCTTGAGCTTCCGATATGACAATAGGAAGCGGATGGTAATTATTCGCACCATATTTCTCCGTTTGATCGATCACTTTTTCTGAAACTGTCATCGTTGTTCCTCCTCCATCATATGTAACGGGACAGGCTGGCCGATCGGCACCGCCCGTGTCCCCCACATCGGAAATCATAGCATTTCCGATGTCGTTTTACCTTGCATATGGAGTTGCAAGTAGTCAGGTCCGCCCGCTTTGGAATCCGTCCCGGACATGTTGAATCCGCCAAATGGCTGATAGCCGACGATCGCTCCTGTGCAGCCGCGGTTGAAATATAAGTTACCGACATGGAAATCCTCGCGTGCCTGTTCGATATGGAAGCGGTTGTTAGTGATCACCGCACCCGTCAGGCCGTAATCGGTATTGTTTGCCATTTCGATCGCTTCATCAAAAGTTTTCGCTTTTGACAACCCGACGACAGGTCCGAAGATTTCTTCCTGCATGACGCGGGAATTCGGATCAAGGTCTGCGATGATAGTTGGTGCGACGAAGTATCCTTTTGAATCATCCCCTTCGCCCCCTGCGATCAAGCGCCCCTCTTTCTTGCCAATTTCAATATACTCCATTATTTTATTGTATGAATTTTGATCGATCACCGGACCGGCAAAATTCGACTGGTCGGCAGGATCTCCGTATTTCAAACCCTTCGCCAATTCCCCGACACGTTCCACAACTTGGTCATAGACGTCCTCTAAGATGATAGCACGAGAACAGGCCGAACATTTTTGCCCACTGAAGCCGAATGCCGATTTGACGATGGACTGTGCCGCAAGTTCAAGATCCGCATCGTTGTCGACAACGATTGTGTCTTTCCCGCCCATTTCAGCGATGACGCGTTTCAACCAAATTTGCCCTTCATTCACGACAGCCGCACGCTCGTATATCCGAGTTCCGACTTCACGCGAACCTGTGAAGGAGATGAACCTCGTTCTCGGGTGGTCAACGAGATAGTCCCCAACTTCCGCACCGGAACCCGGAATATAGTTGACGACTCCAGCCGGCATACCAGCCTCCTCCAATACTTCAATGAATTTATAGGCGACGACAGGAGTAGTCGATGCCGGTTTTAAGAGGACGGTATTTCCTGTCACGAGAGCAGCCACTGTCGTACCCGCCATGATGGCAAGCGCAAAGTTCCATGGGGAAATTACGACACCGACCCCCAATGGGATATAATCAAAACGATTGTATTCCCCGGGGCGGCTTTCAACAGGCATTCCATCTTTTAACTTGAGCATTTGACGACCATAATATTCGAGAAAATCAATTGCTTCCGCTGTATCTGCATCCGCTTCGTTCCAAGGTTTCCCTGCTTCTTTCGTTAAGAGAGCAGAAAATTCATGCTTGCGGCGACGGATGATGGCGGCAGCTTTAAAAAGGACATCGGCGCGGAATCTAGGATCCACTTTCCTCCAAGTGTTGAACGTTTCATCCGCCACACTCATCGCTTTTTTGGCAAGGTCGCGGCTACATTTGGAAACACGGCCGATCACTTCTTCTTTATTCGCGGGGTTGGAGGAAACGATCTTTTCCTCCGTCATGATGCGCTCTCCACCGATAATAAGCGGATAATCACGGCCCAGATACCCTTCGACCTTTTGAAGAGCTTCTTGAAAGGCCTTTCGGTTTGCATCTTGCGTAAAATCAGTGAATGGTTCGTGTTTATACGGAATCATCATGATCCTCCTTTTTATTATACGCAAAATTTATTTGCATTCATAGTTTATTTACAATTATAATAATGCAAAATAATGTTGCATATTTCAAGTAATAGATTTCAAATCTCATTAAAAATTAAGCAGAAGGTGTTTGAAAATGAAAAAATACGATATCCCCTTGTTCCCCTTCTATAAATTCGCGGTCGATCATGCGGGAATTGGTGTGCATGCCATCGACCGCGACGGGCGGACTGTCATTTACAACAATAAAATGAAAGAAATCGAAGGGCTGGCATTGGAAGATGTCGGGGACCGTTCGATTTTAGAATTATTCAACTTCGAAAAAGAAGAAAGTACCTTATTAAAAGTGCTTCAAAGCGGGAGAGAACAACGGAATGTAAAACAGACCTATTGGAACCGAAATGGCACAGAGATTACGACAGTCAATGACACATTCCCTGTTTTTGACGAGGACAAACTTATCGGAGCCGTGGAACTGGCCCGAGATGTGACAGCGATTGAGAAATACGTTTTGCATCCTTTGCGAAAGCGGATTCATACTCGTTCTATGAACCAAATCGTAGCCGAATCGGATGCCATGAAAACGGTCATTGCCACTGCAAAAAAAGCGGCCCAAGCGGATGTGCCCGTCCTCTTAATCGGAGAATCGGGAACCGGAAAGGATTTAATCGCTGAAAGTATCCATCACGAATTATTGCCAACAAAGGGGATGTTCTATTCTCTTTTCTGCAATAGCTCGGATCCGGACTTGATGGATCGATTGGAGGAGGAAGTGAACAGGGAGGAAACAATGACCCTGTTCTGTGAACGTATCGATCTTTTGCCCATTCCGCTGCAACAGAAATTGCTGTCGATCCTACAATCGACGGATCAATCGAAAAAGCAGTTCATCGCAAGCGTTGATGAGGATCCGGTCGAATTGATCGCATCTGGAACTTTACTGAAAGATCTCTATTACTTTTTTGTTTCTTTCGTCATCCAGATTCCGCCTTTACGGAAACGGAAAGAGGATGTTCTTCCTTTTGTAATGGCGTATTTGACCGAGAGAAAGGAACGATTCGGTTCTCCGCTTGAATGTGTCAGCGCCGAAGTGGAGGAGTTGTTTCTGAAGTACGATTGGCCAGGAAACTTGCGGGAATTGGAGCTGCTATTGGATGAGGTTTCCTCCCTCTCCACAACCGACACCTGTATCACTTACGATATGCTGCCCTTGCACTTCCGTATGAAACAGGCCGAAACAACAGAGGTACCGACGCAAGCCTTGGATTTCATCGTCCAACCCCAGCGTGAGTTGCTCCCGCTGGATCAGTACTTGCGTGAAGCGGAAGTGTATTATTTACAAAAAGCAATGAAGCTGCATGATGGAAATGTAACGAAAACAGCGAATGCCCTTGGAATGAGCAGACAGAATCTGCAATATCGCCTGCGCAAAATAAAAAACGGAGAAAAGGATTGACCTTTTCCCCGTTTTATTTTGCTGACAATCGAACTGGATCACTGCCCCGATTTTTCAATCCAATCCTTCAATTTATCTTTCAAAGAATTGAACCCTTCGGCGTCATGTTCTTTGACGCGGGCCTGCAGCGACTTTCTCGGACGGTGGTCCCGCCGAGCATTGACCGGCGCTTCCGATAATGCGCGAATCGACAGACTGACTTTTTTAGCTTCTGGATCGACGTCCAGGACTTTGACTTTCACTTCTTGTCCAACGGATAAATAATCATGAATATCCTTTACAAACCCGTACGTAATTTCGGAAATGTGTACAAGCCCTTGCGTTTCCTCATCCAGCGCTACAAATGCACCGTATGGCTGGATGCCTGTCACAGTACCGGTGAGCTCTTCTCCCGCTTTGTATGTTTTCGCCAATTGAAACAGCTCCCAATCTATACTTTATCCCTCTTCTGCCGATATGGCCATCCAAAATTATAACATGTTAACAGAAGACAGGCAAAAAGTCGACTTTTTGAAACGAAAGGGAGAGGAAACGGAAATCGCTATACATTAAGTAACTGAAGTTCCTCAGATAATCGCGTCCGGTTAAATCTGAAATCTCATGACTTGCCGATTGAGTTCCTCAGCGAGCTTAGCTAGCTGCAAGGAACTTCCCGCCACTTCTTCCATGGAACTGCTTGTTTCTTGGGCTGACGCCGATGTTTGCTCCACGCCGGCGGCCGACTCTTCTGAAATGGCTGCGATTTCCTCAATCGTTACACTCATTTGCTGACTATTTATCACGATGTCGGACAAGTTATCCGACACCACTTGAATATGGTTTGCCATCTCGACGACCGCCCCTTGAATTTGACGGAAGGTTTCTCCTGTATGTTGAATTTGATGTCTGCCGGTTTCCACTTCCTCATACCCTTTGATCAGGGACTCGGCTACGATGCTCGATTCGTGTTGAATGCTACCGACAATCCCCGTAATATCCGTGACAGATACGGAAACTTGTTCAGCCAATTTCTTCACTTCTTCTGCGACAACAGCAAACCCTTTCCCGTGTTCGCCTGCCCTCGCGGCTTCAATCGCAGCATTTAAGGCCAATAAATTAGTTTGGTCTGCGATATTTTGGATTACCTCCACCAGTTTGGAAATCTCCTGTGACTGTGCATCCAAACCTTGAATTTTCTTCACGGCTTCTTGAACAATCAAATCGATCTTCACCATCTGTTCTGTAGAAGTTTCCATTAACCGACTACCTTCCGAAGTCATATGCAAGACCTCTGTAGAGGAATGTTGGACTTGCCCGCCTCTTTCATTGGCCTCCTCCACCTTTAGCGTGAAGGACTCCATCGTAATCGCTAATTCACTTGTACTGCTAGCTTCTTCTTCGATACCGGAAGACAATTCCTGCATCGTGCTGACAACTTGTTCGGTTGCGAGACTCACTTCGTTGGAGGTTTGCGTCAACTCTTCACTTTGACTTGAAACGCTTGCCGACACTTCATTGATTTGAGTTAATAAATTACGTATATTAGCATTCATCTCATTCGTCGACTGGACAAGACGGCCGACTTCGTCTTGCGATTTCGTGAACAGCGGTTCCAGGCTTAAGTCCCCTTTGGAAATGGCCTGCATTCGTTCCATGACAGTTATGATAGGTTTTGAGATGAGACTTGATGTCACGAAAGCAGCTAAAATACTAAGTACGATGACCAATATAGTAATTATGGTAATAATGGATAAGGTTGACTCGCCGTTCGAAATGACCGTCTCGCCTTTTTCTTCGATCAATTGCATGGATTTTGTGGCCAAATTATTGTAGCCATCCATTATTTCGCGTGCCATAGGTGTCAATTTAACTAGATTCTCGTATGCCACTTCCGTATTTCCACGATCATATTCCTCAAAAACTGTTTCTACAACCGCAGATCTCCATTTGACGGTTTGCGCAATAAGCTCATCAAATTCTTCTGCAACCCCTAATTCCCGAGCAATCGCTTCATAATGTTTCCCCATTTCTGTATAGTTGGAAAATCGCTCTTTAAATGAAGGATCCCCTTCTAAGACATAGCCACGGGCCGTACTAATCCTATTTGCCATCGTTGTTTCTAATTGTTGCTTGGCTGTCAGTAATTGAAGTTCTTTCCTTACAATATCCTCCGTATTGGCATTGATTGTTCGAATTGAAATATTATTATAAATACCCATTAGAATTACTAAAAAAATGACAAGGGAAAAAGCAAAAACTAACTTACTTCTTATACTTTTAAACTTTAACACCAACTACATTCCTTCCTGTATGTAAATCCTGTTGCCTGACTCCCTGAAAATCCCCCTTTCTATTTCATCAGGACTATTCTCAGTGCATCTTTTCTATCTTCCACCTTTCGACATAATTCGACAATGAATAGTAAGTATCATTATTAGTTTATTTATCAAACCCTCAAAATGAAAATTAGTATAGAAGACCTTGTAGAAATAAAAAAAACCCATACCTTGGGCACTGACCACCTTTTTTGAGACAAGTAAAAAACACCTTATTATGCAGCCATTTGCCGGTATTGTACCGGTGATTGGCTGTTTAATTTCGTTTGAATGCGGATATTGTTATAATAAGTAATATATTCTTCGACAATCTGCATCACATGCGCATTGGTAGTGCGATAGATGTCGTCGAGGTAGAACGTTTCCGACTTTAGCGAGGAGTGGAACGTTTCGATTGGGGAATTATCAGCGGGTGTGCCTTTACGGGACATGCTCATGGTAATTCCCTTTTCTTTTACTGCCATTTGATAGGCATATGATGTATAAACCGAGCCTTGATCGCTATGCAACATACAGCCCTCCGGTAAGTCCGGTAATTGATGCAACGTATCCAAAACGAAAGTGGTGTCCTGGATGAAACCGATGGTTTGGGCCACAATTTCTCCGTTGTAGACATCAAGGATACTTGAAAGATACATCATGGATTGGCCGAAGGGCAAGTAGGTAATATCTGTCACCAAC
Organism: Sporosarcina sp. FSL W7-1349; assembly: GCF_038003045.1. NCBI lineage: Bacteria > Bacillati > Bacillota > Bacilli > Caryophanales > Caryophanaceae > Sporosarcina > Sporosarcina sp. FSL W7-1349. Next base: position 272,353 of record NZ_JBBOOK010000003.1, on the reverse strand, counting down.
TTCTCCAAAGGCTTAGAAGCAGTAAAATCCCTCTCTAACAGGTTCGGTGCTACATGTGCGGGCTGCCCGGTACGTTTGCGTCTCTTCACTTTCACACGGCACTGCCAACCATGTTTCTGCATGACATGTTGTACCGTCTTCTCACAGACTCCTGGATATTGAGCCGCAATCTTCCGGTACCCATATCGGAATTTATGCTTCTTACACAATTCGCCAATCTGCCGATCCCGCGCCTCCTTTGGTGTCTCATTCCCCTCTTGGGCTTTCCAGCGATAATACGATGAACGACTGATACCCATGTGTCGGCAGATCTCTCCTATAGACATATCTCCACTCCATTCTTCCACTAACTGAATCACAACTTTTGGCGCCACTTCCTTTCCAATTCTGCGTACTTTTTTAATACTTCGACCTGTTGTCTCAGAAAGCGATTTTCAGCCTGCAATCTCGCTGTCTCACTTTCATACTCGGGTCCTTTGCCGAAGGCATATTGCTTGCCGACCGGTTGTGCAAGACGGTGCAATTCACCATTCCGATACCATCGCATCCAAGTTTTCAGCTGTGTATAGTTCCGGATGTTCAGTTCCTCCATTACTTCTTTCACAGGAACACCCGCTAACCGCATTTCAATCGCCTTCAATTTCACTTCTTCTGGATAACTAACTCTAGTTCCCATAGAAAAAACACCTCCACGTTGATGTATTAAGGTTCAATACCCGTTTTTCAACGTAAGGTGTTTTTATTTGTCTCATTTTCTTAGGTCAGTTCCTTGTAAATTACTACAGGGTACGGGTTTTTAAATCAGACAATACATTTCGCCTCGTATTTGATAGCGATTAATTTATAGGAAATCTGCATACAGTTCTCGATCGGTATCCACATCTCATAGGAATGTTCGTAGATTTCACGAATCCGTTTCGCAAGGTCGGTTGGATGATCCAGTCGCTGTAATTCGGATACGACATCGGCAATCTCCATCTCATATGCCTTTTTCCCGACTTGGAAGGGATCCCATTCTTCTAATAGTGAAACCGCTTTTTTATTCATCTCGATTGTTTGCACGATAGGTCACCTTATTTTTTTCTTTAGTCAAGTTTATGATAGCATAGATATGAAAAAAGGAAAGTAGAAAGAGGGGATTCTCGTGAGCGTATTTGAGCAAATGTGGGAAAGACGTAATACCCGTTCGATGAAATGGGACCGATTGACAACTGTCTATGGACTGGAAGACGCTTCAGATATTTTACCGATGTGGGTGGCCGACATGGACTTTGCGGCTCCTGATGTGGTCATCGATGCTATCAAGAAACGGCTGGAGCACCCGGTTTTCGGCTATGCTTCTGAATTCGACGATTGCCGGGATGCGCTGCGTAACTGGCTCGGCGACCGATATGGATGGAATACGGAAAGCGATTGGATGCAGTTCCATCAAGGGGTCGTTCCAGCAATCGCCACCATTATCGAAACCTTAACGGAAGAAGGAGATGGCGTTCTCATCACCACTCCCGTGTATCCGCCGTTTTTCCGTATTCCTCTTCAGCAGCAACGGACTGTGGTCGAGAGTGAAATGAAGGAACGAGATGGCCATTATTCCATTGATTTCGAAGACTTTGAAGCGAAATTGAAAGACAATGTGAAAGTGTTCCTCCTCTGCCACCCGCATAATCCAGGGGGCATCGTCTGGCAAGATGAGGATTTACAAGAAATGCTGCGGCTCTGTGCCAAATATGATGTCCTCGTCATTTCGGATGAAATCCATGCAGACTTAGTATTTCCAGAGTACACTCATACGCCGCTCGGCAAAATTGCCGGGGATGAGGCAAATCGGATCATCACTTGCGTAGCTCCGACAAAGACGTTCAATCTGGCAGGGCTTCAGGCAGCTGTCACCATCTCGCCTGACCCTGAAATCCGGAAGAAACTCCGGGACAACGCGATGGCGCGGGGACAGATGGAGATGAACACCTTTGCCGCAGTCGCATTCAAAGCGGCCTATGAACAGGGCGGCCCATGGCTGGAGGAATTGCTTGAAACACTATCATCGAATATGGATTACGTCATCCGGGAGTTACCTGCCGCCATTCCAGAAATCAAAATCAACAAACCGCATGCCACCTATTTGCTCTGGGTCGATTATCGGGAGACAGGGCTCTCTGAAAAAGAGATGATGGACCGCCTTCTTACGAAGGGGAAAGTCGCTTTGGAACCAGGAACCAAGTATGGTGAAGCGGGCCGCGGTTTCCTCCGGATGAATGTCGCCGCTCCCCGCTCGCTGATCGAAGAAGGCGTCGAACGGTTCATCCGTGCGTTACAAAACTAATTTCCCTAGAACAAAAGCGCAGGGCGCTTGCTCAGTTAAGGTCCGCAGTCTAAGTTCGCCGCGTCCTGCGGCAACGACTGCATGACCGGCATCCTGCCGGCCTCAGGCATAAGACGAAGATGCGGCGTGGTGCTTTTTGCCAATCGAACAGCGCAGGGTTCGATTTGCCGTATTTCTGCGCACTTTGCAGAAATTAAGGCACGCTCCTCGAGCAGCTTTGGCTTATGACCCCGAGCCAATCGAACAGCGTAGGGTTCGATTTGCCGTATTTCTGCGTATTTTGCAGAAATTAAGGCATCCTCTCTCTAGCGCCCGGAGCTGGACGTAAACAAACCTAATTTTGAAGGTTATCCACATGCCCGAATTTTATAATTTCCTAAGCAATAAAAAAGAACAGCATCCTCAATTCTGAGGATGCTGTTCTTTTTCTCTTGCTGCTTGGCGTTCGCGTAAAATCCGCTCTTCCAATTCCCTCGTCTCTTCTTCCTGTTTCTTCGAGTGTCGACGAATCCACATGAAAGTCAAGACAAGCAAGATCATGAAAAATGTGAAGGAAATGGCTGCGGGAATATACTCCGATTTGTCTTCAGGGAAGTAAAGGAACGGCATTAAAATCGCGTTCATTTACAAACACTTCCTTATCTCATTGAATTCACAAGGTTGTTTATTTCTGGAGGATTTCAATCGATTCGATTTTCACGTCTTCTGCCGGTTTGTTTTGTGCCCCGGTTTTGACAGTCGCAATTTTATCGACCGTATCCATGCCTTCGACCACTTGTCCGAATACCGTATGCTTTTGGTCAAGATGCGGGGTTCCACCCATTTCTCCGTAGGCTTCCGCAATTTCTTCCGGCCATCCGCCGTTTTTCAGCTGCTCTACAGAGGCGTTGGCTGATGCTGCCTGGACGATGAAAAATTGGCTGCCGTTCGTGCCAGGGCCCGCATTGGCCATTGATAGGGCTCCGCGCAAGTTGAATAGCTGCATGGAGAACTCGTCCTCGAACGTATCTCCGTAAATGCTTTCGCCGCCCATGCCTGTTCCAGTCGGATCTCCGCCTTGGATCATGAAATCATTGATGACACGGTGGAAAATGATCCCATCGTAATAGCCATTTTCTGCATGTGTCAAAAAGTTCTCGACCGTTTTTGGTGCGAGCTCCGGGAAAAGTTTAATCTTGATCGGGCCGAGTGTCGTGTTCATAACAACAAGTGCTTCGTTCGCGGCCACTTCATTCGAAAGCTGTGGATACATGGTTGTTTCCTCCTTAGTGATGGTTGTTTCCTGTTCGTCCGCCGGCTCCGTTTCAGCTTGTTCGGCTTCATCGACCTCTTCCGGCTCTTCAGGTTGTTCTGGTTTTTCCGTTTCTTCTGCTTGTCCGTCTATGTTTTCCTTCTGGACATCCTGTTTCTCGGTCCCACATGCCACTAGGGACATGAGCAAAAAGAGTGTCAACATAGAGAAGATCATTTTTTTCAAAATCATTCACCCTGCCTCATTTTAGCATATCTGCTCTTCCTTTTCGATAATCAATTACTCCCTTGACGTTATTCACGTTCACATTTTGCTCAAAAAGTTCCTTTCAAAATCTTGACACCTGCCGGGAGATGCAGAATAAAGCACGTTTCTTTCTTCAAAGTCCGAACTGTTTTATACTTGATTTATCCAAATCCCCTACCTTCGTAGATAGGGGGATTCAAAAAAGTGCAAAAGGGTATTGATTTACTTGCAAGTACGACACAGCTTAGAAAGCGGGTTTTCGGAATGAACGTGCAAAAGCGGAATTTCATCATTATTTGGATCTCCAACTTTCTCGTAGCCGGCACGATGACGATGATTATGCCCTTTTTGGCCCTCTATATCGAAACGTTCGGCGACCATTCGGATGCCTACGTCCAAAGGTGGTCCGGTCTCATCTTCGGGGCGACCTTCGTGACGGCCCTTCTGATGTCGCCGATCTGGGGACGGGTTGCGGACAAGTATGGATTTAAACCGATTCTGCTCGTCAACGGATTCGGCATCGCGACTTCGGTATTTCTGATGGGATTTGTCCAATCGGTCGAAACTTTTTTCCTCCTCCGTCTTGCCAATGGAATTGTGACGGGGTTCATCCCTACCTCCTTGGCTTTCATCTCCTCTCAAACCGCGAAAGAAGAGGCGGGTAAAATGCTAGGTACGTTGCAGATGGGAAGTGTGACAGGGACGCTGTTCGGTCCCGTATTGGGCGGATTGTTGGCGGATGCCTTCGGTTTCCAATATACGTTCATCATCACATCCATTTCCGTGACGATCGCCGCCATTATTGTGCTGCTCGGATTGAAGGAAAAGAAGAAAACGAGCAACAAACGGGTTTCCCCTTACTCCCGTAAAATGATTATCCACGGAATTTTACACCATCGCTTAATGCTCAATGTCATGATTATTACGGCGCTGATCCAAATCGGGAATTTCAGCATTCAGCCTCTGCTCTCGCTGTATGTAGCCGAATTGACCGATGCCAAAGATGTCGCTTTCCTGGCAGGCGTAACGTTTAGTGCGGCAGGGATTGGCAATCTTTTATTCGCCCGCCGTTGGGGAGTGTTAGGGGATGATATCGGGTATGAAAAAGTGCTGTCCATCCTACTCTTGCTCTCGTTTATCTTCATCATCCCCCAAGCATTTGTCACTCAGATTTGGCAGTTGTTCATCTGTCGCCTTCTATTCGGCATTGCTGTCGGCGGCATGATCCCAGTCACGACGGCGCTGATTCGGCGGGAAGCCCCAGTCGATGTCCAAGGTGAAGTAATGGGGTATAATACGAGCTTCCGTTTTCTCGGCAATATCATTGGCCCGATGATCGGCGGGGTCCTTGGTGGATTCCTCGGCATTTCTTCCGTCTTTCTCATCACCGGTGTCCTCTTTTTGGTCGGCTTCGCTTTCCTCTTCTACGCCCGCCGAAAAACCGAAGTGGATTTCGAACATTATTTGATGAATGAAAAACTATCGAAAATATAGCACACTCCCAACCGGAGTATGCTATATTTTTTCTATGGAATTGATTGGATAAAGGAGGGGCGAAGTTGAAGCAGTTGGTAGGATTTTTAATGATTATCCTTACATTTCCCATTCTGTTCATCGTTCAAAAAGCGATTGCCGAGGAATTGAAAACAGCGGACTCTTTTCATACGCAGATGAGCGAATCAATCGAGCTCTCCCCCCCTCCCATCACAGTCCCCGTCGTTATGAAAGATCGGAACGGTCTTCTGTTTGCCGAAGAATATGTCGAATGGAGGGATCCGCTCCCGCTAGATGCCATCCCTATTTTCGCGCAACAGCTTTTTTTAGAAAGCGAAGATCAAGGCTTTTTTGAGCATCGGGGATATGATGTCGCGGCAATTGTCCGCGCCTTTGCTGTCAACGCCGCTTCCGACGATACGAAACAAGGTGCCTCGACAATTACACAGCAAGTGGTCCGGATGCGGTTTCTATCGACAGAGAAAACCTATGAACGGAAATTGACGGAGCTGTTTTACGCGGCGGAACTTGAGAAGCAATCGACCAAAGATGAAATTTTGGAAATGTATTTAAACGAGATGTTTTTCGGCAATCAAGTATACGGACTCGGTGCCGCCGCCACGTACTACTTTAGCAAGCAGCTTGGAGAATTGACCGAGGGGGAAATGGCTTTTCTTGCTGCCATTCCAAATAACCCGTCACTATACGATCCTCTTCGGCATTTTGACAACACGAAAAAGAGGCAGGAACGCCTCCTGGATGTCCTTGTGAACAATAGCGTTATCACTGCGGAGAATGCTGCGAACTATAAAAATGAAAAAATTGTACTACATGTTAAGAAGAAGCAAAATGCCTTCCCCGTTTACAGTACATATGTCATGTCCGAGCTCTCCGAATTGATTGCCCGATCGGAAGGACTTTCCAAACAACTGGCCGAGGCGAAGGATGAAAATGGAAAGATGGCGATCCGGACGGCCATCGCCAACCGGACGCGTGAAGTGCTGGCCGCCGGGGTCGTCATTGAGACGGCACTGGATCCAAGTAAGCAAAGACGGGATGAAGAACGGGTATCCGCGCAGTTATACCCGGCGGGACTTCAAGCGGGGGCGGCCGTCATCGAAAACGAGACGAGGGAAATCATCAGTCTATACGGCGGGAAAGATTATCGGAAAGCCGATTTCAACCGGGCCTATCAAGCAGTGCGGCAACCCGGCTCCGCCATCAAACCGCTGCTAGTCTATGCCCCGCTGTTTGAAAGCGGCCCGTACACGGAAAATACGCCCGTGAACAGTGATAATATTTGTATCGGCTCGTACTGCCCGACGAATATCGGGGGCTATGTGTATGGGACGGTTACAGTCAAAGAGGCATTCCGGCATAGTCATAACACGGCAGCCATCCGCTTATTGCGAATGGTGGGGATCCAGGACGCATTTGATTATATGAAGCCGTTTGGGTTCAAATCCGTCGTCGAGCAGGATATGAATTATCCAGCAGCGCTTGGCGGATTTTCCAAGGGAATGACGCCGTTGGAAATGGCATCCGCTTATACGAGCTTCATAGACGGTATGTATAAAACGCCGCATGCCATCCGTTCGGTCAAAAGTCGGGACGGTGACGTGCTTTACCAATGGGATGAGAAGAAAATCGAAGTGTGGTCGCCTTCTACGGTGAACGCGATGCGCCGCATGCTGCAGGACGTCGTGTTGAACGGGACGGGACGCGGTGTGACACATTCCACCTCCTATACGGGCGGTAAAACCGGAACGACCGACCAATATAAAGATCTATGGATGGCGGGATTGAATGATCGCTATACAACAGCTGTTTGGGTCGGCTATGACAGGCCGACACCGATGAAACGCTTAAGCGACCAAAAGATCCATCTGCGCCTCTTCTCCACATTATTAATGGACTAGCCGAAATTGGCTAGTCCATTTCATTTCCAAGGAAGGGCAAACTTGCAATTAACCCGTTATAGAGGCGCAGGAGGATGTATATAATGATTGATAGGAAAGCGCTCCAAATCGTAATCTCGAACACTAACAATCCGATTGTGCTGGCCACCGTCATGAACTTGCTGAGTTTATAAACCGTGAATACGAAATAGATGAACGTCGTGAGTAAAAAGATGCCCGCCAGCAGTTTGATGGAATTGATCCCCCCTGCGGAGACAAGAGAACCGAAGAAGTAGATGACATTGCCTCCCCTCGCTTCACTGTAGGATATGCCTTCCGGATCTTTTGAAAAAAAGAGCATCGCTGTTTCATGGATTGTTTGCGCGATCAGCTTCAGCGCGGAAAATAACATAAAAAACAGGAGTGCATAGACGACGAGAAGGAAGACGCGCAGCTGCATATCCGTCAAAAACTCGCGCATTCCTGAATAAAGCCCAATTTCCTTGAACAAGCCGATGGACGTACTCACTGTATAAACCCCAAACGTCAAGCTGAATAGACTGATGGTCACAAAAGGCAAGTAACCAAAAAGGTATGGATTTTTCATAGGACACCCCGATATAAAAAATATTCACCTTTCCCTACTATAGGGCTAACAATACTTATTGCAAGTATAGGGCAGAGTCGTTATGAATTTATTATAACGCTCGATCCACCTCTTGATATACACAAACTAGTTATAAAACACTGGCCTACTTCTCTCAACTGAAACGACTAGCACGTGGAGTACAAAAGCGCAGGGCGCTTGCTCAGAGGCGACAGGCATAAGCGAAGATGCGGCGTGGCGCTTTTTGCCAATCGAACAGCGCAGGGTTCGATTTGCCGTATTTCTGCGCACTTTGCGGAAATTAAGGCATCCTTCCTCTAGCGCCCGGAGCTGGACGTAAACAAGCCCAGTTTTGAAGGTTATCCACGTCCCAGGATTTTATAATTTCCTAAGCAAGAACAAAATTACGATAGTAAAGAGGCGAAATGGATTATGATAATAGGTTTAATTGTCATCCTGCTCTTCGTATTGTTCCTGCCGTTCACAGTGAAAATTGTTGAAAGGAATTTGGAGGTCTTTTTATTTTTGATGGGGTTTGCGGCTGTCCTAGTCAGTCAAGTTCTCGATAGGACCCTCATCATGAAAGCGCTTGAAGACCCGATACATATTACATTGGCCGTCGTTGTAGCTGGGTTGCTTTTCCGCTGGCTGCAGAAACCTGTCGAGAAAACGATACTCGGGATGAGCCGGGCGCTCCCTTTCCGTCTTTTCTTAGCGCTCATCGTTATTTTCCTCGGTATCGTTTCTAGCATCATCACTGCGATTATTGCGGCGATTGTTCTGGTCGCGGTCGTCAGTGTGTTGAGACTTGATCGAAAATCCGAAATCCGGCTTGTTATACTGGCTTGTTACTCGATCGGACTCGGCGCTGTTCTGACGCCAATCGGAGAACCGCTTTCAACTGTTGCTGTAAGTAAGCTCGATGAAAGTTTCTTTTATTTATTGAAGCTGATCGGTCCGGAAATCATACCGGGTGTTTTCATTTTCGGACTATTGGCTGCATTGATGATCCATCCGAAAAAGCAGTTTCGCAAACGGATGGACCAAGAGACCGAATCGTATATGGATATTCTGATCCGCGGCTTCAAAGTCTATCTATTCGTCATGGCTCTCACTTTGCTCGGTGCAGGTTTTGAGCCGTTCATCGAACGTTATTTGCTTGGGCTCAATCCGCTCATCCTCTACTGGATTAATATGATATCCGCCGTGTTGGATAACGCTACATTGGCCGCCGCGGAAATCAGCCCTGCCATGGATGATACGACCATCCAAGCAATTCTACTTGGACTCCTTATCAGCGGAGGGATGCTGATTCCGGGAAACATCCCGAATATTATCGCGGCCGGCAAATTGAACATTAAAAGTTTGGAATGGATGCGCTTCGCCGTGCCCGTCGGTTTAATCGCCATGCTTGCGTATTTTTTAGTCATCGTCTTTTTTTAGAAATGTTGATATTCTGTCACCTCCATCCGATTATTTAAATAGGAAGAAATTGAACCTTGGACAGTTCATGCTGTCCAAGGTTTTATTCTAAAAGGGGAAACAGTCAAATTGTCTTGCATTCAAACCTTTGAAAACGTCCTTATTTACGTTATACTTGAAAACAGCGAAAAAAATAATGTTTCACTCAATTGAAAGGAGGATTTTTTTGGAATTCGTGTTTTTGATATTCCTACCGATCGTCGCTGCATTGTTCGTGCCCTTTCTATATAAGAAAGTAAAAGGCATACATACAGGTTGGTTTGTACTACTTGTCCCGGTCGCACTGTTTCTCTATTACATCCGCTTGATCAAGACGACCATGGACGGAGGACATCTCATCTCTGAACTCCAGTGGATTCCATCGCTCGGAATATCATTTGTTTCGTATATTGATGGTCTCAGTCTCCTGTTCACCCTACTAATCACGGGGATCGGGGCACTTGTCGTGCTCTACTCCATTTTTTATTTGGATAAAAACCGGGAAAAGTTGGGCAACTTCTATGTCTACTTACTCCTATTCATGAGCGCTATGCTCGGCGTTGTCCAATCGGATAATGTCATTTCGCTCTATTTGTTTTGGGAACTCACCTCAATCTCATCATTCCTCCTCATCGGGTATTGGTATACGCGGGACCGCTCGAGATTTGGTGCTTTAAAATCGATGATGATTACAGTGTTTGGCGGATTTATGATGCTTGGGGGATTCATCCTTTTAGGAATTATGGGGGATACCTTTTCAATCCGGGAACTGATTGACCAATCTTCCGGTTTTGTCGGACAGTCCTTTTTCACTATCGCTCTAGTCTTGGTCTTGCTCGGAGCATTTACTAAATCCGCTCAATTCCCGTTCTATATTTGGTTGCCGGATGCAATGGAAGCGCCTACGCCAGTCAGTGCGTACCTCCACTCTGCCACCATGGTGAAAGCTGGACTCTATTTGGTCGCTCGTTTTACGCCGATTTTTGCCGCTTCCGAACTATGGATTTGGCTAGTGACCGGCATCGGATTGCTTACGCTGTTCTGGGGTTCATTCTTTGCCGTGAAGCAAACGGATTTAAAAGCGATCCTTGCGTTTTCAACGGTCAGTCAGCTCGGGTTGATCATGTCCTTGCTCGGCGCGGGAGCTATTACATATCATACCAATGAAGCGATTTTTGGATTTGCTATGTTCGCCGCTATCTTCCATTTGATCAATCATGCGACATTTAAAGGAAGTTTGTTCATGATTGCCGGAATTGTGGATCATGAGACCGGCACGCGGGATATCCGAAAACTCGGCGGATTGATGAGCATCATGCCGATCAGTTTTACGGTTGCTTTCATCGGATCCATGTCAATGGCCGGATTGCCGCCCTTCAATGGCTTTTTAAGTAAGGAAATGTTCCTGCAATCGATGCTTGCTTTAAAGCATTTCGAACTGTACAACTTTTCGACATGGGGAATTCTTTTCCCTGTCATCGCTTGGATAGCGAGCGTATTCACATTCATTTACAGCTTCTATTTTGTATTCCGGACCTTTGCAGGCAAAGGGAAAATCGAGACATTGCCAAACAAACCGCATGAGGCTCCAATCGGTATGCTGGTGTCCCCTGTTTTCTTGGCAGCGCTTGTCGTCACAATCTTCTTTATCCCGAATATCGTCGCAAAATGGTTCATCAAACCCGCCGTTATGGCAATCCAGCCTACGCTATACAATCACCCTTCCGAAATCGGGGTGCATGTTGCGGCATGGCATGGATTTGAATCGGTGGAGTTGTGGTTGACAGTCGGTGTGATTGCTGTGGGAGGCATTCTCTACAGTACGCTTTCCAAATGGCAGAAGCTCTACGACGTCCAACCGAATGGCCTATCTTTGAATCATTTCTATGATTCGGCGATGCTTTTCAGCGAACGCGGTATGAATAAGATATCTCGTTTCTACATGACGGGGCATATCCGCACCTATTTGATCATGATGTTCGCTTTTATCGCAGCTGGTACAATTGCAACGCTGTTCGGTAAAAATGCTTTCGTAGTCGATCCATCGAGTTTTGCACCGGTCCATACATATGGCGTTTTGACAGCGGTTGTCCTGTTGCTGGCTGTTTATATGGTCGTGGTCGCAAAAACCCGTTTGTCGGCAATCATTGCACTCGGGGCTGTAGGCTACTCGGTCGCCTTGTTCTTTGTCATTTACAAAGCGCCTGACCTGGCCCTAACGCAGCTTGTCATCGAAACCGTATCCGTCGCTTTATTCTTGTTAGCATTCCAGCACTTGCCGAAGCTGCAATCGCACGGAGAGACTAAGAAGAACAAATTGACCAATGCCATTATTGCACTGGGCGTAGGCGTGACGGTAACTTTAGTTGCCCTATCTGCCCATTCGCAAAAGTTAATCCCATCTATTTCCCAGTATTATAAAGATACGGTTTATTCGGAAGCGGCAGGCGGAAATATCGTCAACGTCATCTTAGTGGATTACCGTGGGTTTGATACTTTGTTCGAGATTGCCGTTCTTTCTATAGCAGGGATTGGCGTCCTGAGCATGATTCGTTTGCGTCTTGCAAGAAAGGAGAGTACGAATGAAAACAAATGATGTCATCTTACAGACGACAACGAAAGTCGTATTCTTCATGATTTTCCTTTTTTCCATCCATATCTTCTTCGCCGGCCATTACACACCCGGCGGAGGGTTTGTCGGTGGATTGCTGACAACGGGAGCCATCGTTTTATTGCTGCTCGCTTTTGATTTGAAAACGATACAGAGGGCGTTGCCGTTCAATTTCACGATTGTCATCGCGGTCGGATTGATCTTGGCTCTCGGTACAGCATCGGCATCCATCTTTTTCAACGTCCCATTTTTCACGCATGCTTTTGATGACTTCACGCTGCCTCTATTCGGTGTGACTTCCCTGCACACAGCGATGGCTTTTGACGCTGGAGTTTACTTGGTAGTGGTCGGGGCAGCCATCACGATCATACAGACGATTGGAGGCGATGTGTAATGGAACTGATCATGGCCATTGTTATCGGTGTCCTGTTTACCGCCGCCGTCTATCTGATCCTTTCACGAAGCTTATTGAAGATCATCCTCGGAACCGGTTTGTTGAGTCACGGTGCCCATTTGCTCATCTTGACGATGGGTGGCTTGGGCGGACCGGCACCTCCTGTTTTGGCGGAAGGCGTGACCGATTACGTCGACCCTTTGCCTCAAGCCCTGATTCTGACCGCAATCGTCATCAGCTTCGGAGTGACGGCCGTCATTCTCGTGATGGCGTACCGGGCCTATGCCGAGCATAAGACGGATAATATGAATCTGATGAAAGGAAATGACGAACATGATTAACTTACTTTTATTCCCGATCATTTTGCCATTCCTTTTCGCGATTCTGCTGCTCTTTTTCAAGGAAAATGTAAGACTTCAGCGAATTCTCACCGTCATCGGCCTGATTGTCAGTTTAGCAGCATCCCTACTACTGGTTGCTAAGGTGAAAGCAGATGGAGTTCAAGCTATCACGCTAGGCAGCTGGCCCGCCCCATTTGGCATTTCCATGGTTTCGGACATGCTATCTGCCCTGCTCGTGACGACGACGATTCTGATTACACTTTTCATCGTCATATACAGCTTTACCTCGATCGGCGAAGGGCGGGAGCGTTATTTCTACTATTCCGCCATCCTGTTCATGGTGACAGGGGTCAATGGAGCATTTACAACAGGCGATATTTTCAACATGTTTGTATTTTTCGAAGTGCTTCTCATCGCCTCGTACGTCCTGATTGTCTTAGGCGGGGAGAAAAAGCAACTTCGCGAATCGATTAAGTACGTCTTGGTCAACGTCGTTTCTTCGGCGCTATTCGTCATTACCGTTGCTTTCCTCTATTCCGTCGTCGGAACATTGAATATGGCTGACATCTCCGTGAAATTGACGGAAATCGGACCTTCGGGAATTGTCACGGTCATTGCGATTCTCATGTTAATCGTCTTTGGAATCAAAGGCTCGATTTTCCCGCTGTACTTCTGGCTGCCAGGCTCGTATGCGGCTCCTCCGATTCCGGTGCTTGCCCTATTCGGTGCCTTGCTGACGAAAGTCGGAGTGTATGCGATCATGAGGACCTATACATTGTTTTTCCTCACGGATATTGGCTTCACCCACAGTTTCCTGCTTGTCCTCTCGTTATTGACGGTCATCGCAGGTTGTATTGGAGCTCTTGCGTATTTTGATTTAAAACAGATTATCATCTACAACATCGTCATCGCGGTCGGGGTCATCCTGTTCGGTGCTTCTCAAATGAATGAAGCCGGCATTTCGGGAGCAATCTTCTACCTGATTCACGATATGTTGATCAAAGGGGCGCTATTTCTCTTGATCGGCATTATCATTCATGTGACCGGCACGTCGAATTTGCGGAAGATGGGCGGCCTGATGAAGACCCATGCCCCTCTTGGCTGGATGTATTTGATTGCTGCATTGGGACTGGCGGGCGTTCCTCCGCTTAGCGGCTTCATCGGAAAACTGCTGATTGTCAAAGGAGCATTTGAGGCTGGCCATATTTGGGGGAGCATTATCATTCTCGCTTCCAGCTTGATTGTCCTGTTGTCGGTCATCCGGATTTTCATCTACGCTTTTTGGGGAGAACCCCAACCGTTGGCGGCTCCGAAAGAGAAACAATCCTACCGCCGTCTGATGATGCCGGCCGTGGTTCTCGTCATTCTATCTGTCGTGTATGGAGTCGGAACCGAATGGCTGCTCCCTTATATGACGGATGCCTCGGATGTACTATTACAACCATCTATATACATAGATGCGGTGCTAAAGGAGTAGAGGACGATGGCATTTCAAATATTATTGAACTTTTTTATTGCCGTCGTTTGGATGTTCATGAACTCCTCCATGTCGGCAACAACCTTCATCGTCGGATATTTGATCGGTCTCCTTTTGATTATCATGATGAGACGGTTTTTCAAGACCCGGCTGTATATATGGCGTGCTTGGGCCGCGGTGAAGCTCACATTGCTGTTTTTTAAAGAATTGACGCTCTCGAATATCTCGGTATTGCTTCTCGTCATCCGGCCGAAACTGAATATCCAACCGATGATATTCGCTCTGCCGACCGATTTGGAACATGATTGGGAAATCACTTTGCTCTCCAGTTTGATTACCCTGACGCCGGGAACTATCGTCATGAACGTTTCGGATGATCAGCGCACTCTCTATATTCACGCAATAGATGTGGACGATGTGGAAGAAGCGATTGATTCCATCAAAAATTCATTTGAAAAGGCGATCAAGGAGGTGAGCCGGCCATGATAACATTCATTTGGGCTTGTTTAATAGTAGTGGTTCTCTGTATTATAGGGTTGCTCTATCGTGTCTATAAAGGGCCTTCCATACCGGACCGCCTCATTGCCTTGGATGGCATCGGTGTCATGCTCATCTCCGCCATTGCATTGCTTTCCATCCTCTTCGATACTGAGTTTTTCATCGAGGTCATATTACTGATAGCTATCATGTCTTTCATTGGAACGGTTTCCTTCTCGAAATTCATTGAGAAAGGGGAGATTATCGAACGTGACCGTACTAGCTAATAGTTTGATTGTCCTTACGATTGTCGTGGGTGTCATCTTTACGATTGTCACGGTGATCGGTGTTCTTCGATTGCCCGATGTCTATACACGGGCACACGCGGCTTCCAAGAGCGCGACACTGGGGGTTCTGAGTATCTTGCTCGGTGTCTTCTTCCACTTCTGGTTCAATGAAGGGCATTTCAGTATTCAACTTTTGCTCGCCATCGCCTTCTTGTTCATCACTTCTCCTATCGGGGGACATTTGATGAGCCGGGCTGCCTACTTGTCAGGTGTCAAGCCGAGCGATTTGACCGTTGGGGATGAACTGGCCGAAGTTGTCAAAAAGAACGAAAAGGGAAAAACCAAACTTCATGAAGAAGAATAAAAACACGCATGGTGCCGGTACTCCGGTCCATGCGTGTTTTTTCATTCAATAAAAGCCGCCGTAAAATCCGTAAGGCGAATATGGATACCCGTACGGATAATACCCATACGGATAATATGGGTACGGATATCCTCCATATCCATAGGAAGGAAATAGGACGGATCCGAGAAGCCCACCGGCCAATCCGCCTAAGAACGGCCCTCCAAATCCATACCCGCCACCATAACCGCCGCCATATCCACCATGTCGATAACCACCACGTCGAGGCATCGTCATCCCCCTTTCCCACTTATCCTATTCGTTGGTGACAGTATGAACGGGGATATCCGCCCATCATTGATTCAAGGCGCTGGCGAAATTGAGGCAGCGGAACTCCCAGCGCCCAACTAGTAACGAATAATTCAAACAACAGAACATAAATTGAGCATAAGGGGGGAGCTTATTGAGCGATAAACAAGATCGAAGTAAGAATGATAAGGAGAAACAACTTGAGTTTTTCAAGGTGGATGACAAAGGACAAAAGCTGACGACTAACCAAGGATTGAAAGTGTCGGAAGATGAATTTTCCTTGAAAGCGGGGATACGTGGCCCGACCCTAATGGAGGACTTTCATTTCCGCGAGAAGTTGACCCATTTTGATCATGAACGAATTCCCGAAAGAGTCGTCCACGCCCGGGGGTTTGCGGCACACGGAGAGTTTCAATTATATGAGAACATGCGCGAATTTACAAAAGCGAAATTCTTACAAAATACTTCAATTAAAACACCGGTGTTCGTCCGGTTTTCCACAGTCAATGGAGCTAGGGGATCCGCCGACACTGCCCGGGATGCGAGAGGATTTGCGACGAAGTTTTATACCGAGGAAGGAAATTATGATTTAGTCGCCAATAATATCCCGGTCTTTTTCATCCAGGATGCGATCAAATTCCCGGACGTTGTGCACGCCTTCAAACCGGAACCGGACAATGACATCCCGCAGGCTTCGACGGCACATGATACGTTCTGGGATTTCGTGGCCAACAACCAGGAGAGTGCACATATGATCATGTGGATCATGTCGGACCGGGCCATTCCGAGAAGTTTTCGCATGATGGAAGGATTCGGCGTGAATACTTTCCGATTTGTCAATGAACACGGGAAAGCTTCCTTTGTTAAATTTCACTGGAAGCCCCTGTTAGGAACCCACTCCCTCGTTTGGGAGGAGGCTCAAAAATTAGGGGGAGTAGATCCCGATTTCCATCGCAACGACTTATGGAATGCGATTGAACAAGGGTTTTATCCCGAATTTGAGCTGGGAGTCCAAATTTTGAACGAAGAGGATGAGTTTGCGCTCGGATATGATATTTTGGATGCAACAAAGCTTTGGCCCGAAGAAATTATTCCGGTTAAAATCATTGGAAAAATGACATTAAACCGGAATGTAGATAATTTTTTCGCTGAAACCGAGCAGGTTGCTTTCCATCCGGGCAACGTCGTCCCTGGGATTGACTTTACAAATGATCCGTTACTGCAAGGTCGTCTCTTCTCCTATATCGATACACAGCTGATCCGTCTCGGCGGTCCAAATTTCCATGAAATACCGATCAACAGACCAATCGTTCCCTTCCATAACAACCAGCGCGAAGGTTATCACCGACAAACTATTAATAAAGGGAAAGTGAGCTATCACCGAAATTCCTTGGCAGGAAACACGCCTGCTCCCGCAAGTGTGGCGGAAGGCGGCTACGCACATTACCAGGAGAAAGTAGAGGGGCGAAAAATCCAGGCTCGTAGCGAAAGTTTCGCAGACCATTTCTCCCAGGCAACCCTCTTTTGGAACAGCATGAGCCCTGCGGAAAAACAACATATCATTGATGCGTTCAGTTTTGAATTAGGAAAAGTGAAAAGTCTTTCGGTGAGAAAGCAAGTCGTCGATATGTTTGCGAATGTCAGTTTAGAATTAACAACAGCATTTGCAAAAAGAATCGGTGTGGCTCCGCCCTCCAAAGGCGGTTCAACCGTCGTAGAATCATCTCCGGCACTCAGCCAACAAAATACGATTTTCACTCCAAGCACACGGAAAGTTGCCGTAATACTAGCAAACGGTTTTAACGGTCCCGAGGTCAAGTATGTGATTGATCGCTTAACGGCGGCTGATCTGATGCCTGAATTCATCAGCGAAACCCAAGGGGAAGTTGTTGGTACGGATGGAGTTACATTTAACGTGGATCACACTTTCCTCACCGCAAAATCCGTTCAGTATGATGCCGTTTATATAGTGAACGGCAGTAATAAGAAATTCAATAAAGATGCGGCTTACTTTATCGATGAAGCCTTTTCGCATTATAAGCCGATCGGTGCCACCCACCAAGGAATACAGTTCCTCACCGTGAACAAATTTGACGGAAAACCTGGTGTGATTGCAGGCTATGACATTCGAGACTTTCCTGATGAATTCATCTGTGCGATTGCTGCGCATCGGTTTTGGAATAGGAAAATCGTTTGAACAACCTGCTGCATTATACAGCGACTATCTGCATGGTCTGCCGGCATTTCTTCATATAAGCAAGCAGTACGGGCGTACCATGGTTACCATGAGTACGCCTGATTTCTATATAAAACGTACTAAAGAAGTGGACACTACCAGCCAACCGTTGCTTTCCGTTCCAAATTTCGTTTGCGACGAAAGCACAGCGACAGGAGCAGGCGGACGCTTTCCGCGGGCACGGCTTCAATCAATCTAACAGCGAAGGGTTCGATTTGTTGCCAAACGCTACGCTTTTTGGAACAAAGGCCGTTCTTCGTGACGGCCTTCGCTGGAGTCGCCGCCTTCCACTACAAGCAACTGGAGCCACCCATTACAAATCATTTGTTCGTTCTATATAGAAGCCTTATTCTTCTTCAGCCTCCATCCGCTGCACCAAAGTCGCCAGCGTCCTAACCATGACGCCGGTTCCCCCCTTCGGCCCCAATTCGTGTGCTGAGGCGGCATCCGACGTACCTGCAATATCCAGATGGATCCAAGGAGTATTTTCTGCAAACTCTCCGACGAAGCCACCGCCGAAGATCATATGGCCATCCCGCCCGGGGGAGTTATTCAAATCGGCCATATCGCTTTTGCGGATCCGTTTTTTATCCTTTTCCGTCAAAGGCAAACGCCAAACGAACTCACCCGTTTCCGCTGACGCTTCCAAAAACTCCTCGAAAAAGGTCTCATCATTCGTCAAAGCCCCTGTTTTATCGTGGCCGAGTGCAACGATGACCCCACCAGTTAATGTCGCGACGTCAATCAGATAATTCGCCCCTGCCTGCTTCGCGTATGTCACTGCATCCGCAAGGACCAATCTTCCCTCGGCATCGGTGTTCAGCACTTCAATCGTTTTTCCGCTTAATGAAGTGATGACATCATCCGGCTTGAACGCTTCGCCCGATATCATATTGTCCGTGGACGCAATAACCGCGATGACGTTGCGCGCTGGACGTAATTCGCCGATGATCTGCATCGCACCGAGGACCGCTGCCGCCCCTCCCATATCCCCTTTCATCCCGACCATTCCATCTTTCGGTTTCAATGAATATCCGCCGGTGTCATACGTAATTCCTTTGCCGACCAAACCGATGACTTCTTTCCATTCTTCTGTTGCGGTGTATTTGAGCACGATGAGTTGGGGTTCTTCTACGGACCCTTGGTTGACCGCTAAAATTGCCCCCATGCCAAGCTCTTCCATCTCCTGTTTGCCGAGGACATGGATTTCGAAACCATACGTCTCCGCCAGTTGATGGGCATGAGCCGCCAATTTTCTGGCAGTCAGTATATTCGGAGGCATGTTCACAAGTGTCCGCGCTTCATTGACAGCCTTGGCATGGATTATGCCCACTTCAAAAGCCGCCTTCATCTCATCCGAATCTTGCTCGGTCAGAATTTGGACCGTTTCAATCCGTACGTCCTTCTCGTTGGATCCCGTTTTATAGCTCTCGAATTGATACGAACCCAATCCGATGCCTTCCCCCGCCAGGAATGCGATATCCGTATGGCCAAGGGAGTCATTTGTAAACGGTTCAAGCCAGACGGCGGCTGACGTAGCCTTGCTGGCAATCAATTCTTTCCCGATCGCGGCAAAAGACTCACGGATGCGGTCCTCATTCAAATCCTGCTTTGCTCCGAGTCCGATAAAGAAGACGCGGGCATACCCTTTCCCATCAAGCGCCGGCAATCTCACGATCTTTTTAAAATCGGTTTTCACATCACCTGTCTTGATCCATTCCGGTAAGCGGGAACTAAAATTTTCGACAAGCCGTTCCCAACCATCCACGTTTTCAGGATGTTCCGGCACCCCGATAATCAGAACATCGGCTGCCACTTTTTCAAATTGCGGTTCCACTATAATCGGCTTCATTCCAACTACCTCCTCTTTATCATCCAAGTCCATTATAACCGAAAGAAGCGGAAGCGTTTCCAAATGAAAGCCTCAAATCGGTTTTTGGAATGAAGCCGTTATGGTATACTAACAGTAATTCGAGTATTACAAAAAGGAGTGGACTCTTTATGGCCATCTTTCAAAACATCCCGCTCCTTGCGGCATTATTCGGCATTCTATTTGCACAGGTTGTCAAAATTCCAATCCATTATTTTTTGACAGGAAAACTGGATTGGAAGTTATCCACTTCCACAGGAGGCATGCCCAGTTCCCATTCGGCCGCGGTCACAGCGTTGACAACAGCGATTGCGTATGAAAACGGCCTGGACTCCAACCTTTTCGCCGTGTCGGCCATTTTCGCGGTGATTGTCATGTTTGATGCGACCGGAATCCGTTACCAAGCCGGGCAACAAGCATTGATCATCAATCAAATGCGGCTCGATTTCCAAACCTTTGTCCAAGAGGCTAAAGGATGGCAACAAAAAGACGGTCATCAAAAGATCCAGGAATTGAAAACATTACTTGGCCATAAACCAAGTGAAGTGTTCGCAGGAGCCTTAACGGGAATCCTCATCTCGGTCGTCATATATTCTTTCCTTATATGAGAAAAAAAGGTGCAGAGAAGCCACTCGCTTCCCTGCACCTTTAAAACATCTGATACCCTTGTTTCCGCAATAGTTTACTGATAATCCCCGCAATGATGGCTCCGACCATGCCGCTTGACAGGACAATAATATCCGTTGGCTGCAAAGCAAGGAATTTCTCGCCCAATAGTTGGAATGAATACTTCGGTTTTGTGAAGTATTCGAAGAATCTCACTTCGTCTATGATCAATATGACGATGATCGGATAAACGACCGCCATCAACCAAGTCATCCGGAGCAGCATATTCAGTAAAAATCCGATTCCGAGAAACATAACGATGAAAATCAATACCGATAGGACAACTTGTGTCAATGGCATTGTAGAAGAATTGACTGGCATTGCAGCAACTGTTTCCAACTTTCACAACCCCCGTTTTCCACTCCCCATTTTACATGAATCCGTGTCCGCTTTCAATCAACTGTCACCTGTTCGCCAATTTGTCGGATTTCACAATATCCACACTTTTTGAATAAAAAAACCTGCCTGTCATGGACAAGCAGGTACCAAATAAGTTCGTGTTTAATTAAAAGAAATTAAATTTCCCTTTTTTCAAAGTCAATCCCACGCCGCCAATGAGGAAGAGCGAACGATTATCGACCACTTTCTTCATGAAGGACGCTTGGGCACCGGTCATTTTCTTGCCGAACGCTACGCCGATTGCGTCGTCTTCGCCAAGGGAGGCGATGCTTCCTTTCAGATCCGGAACAAACTCTGCAGTCGGTTTGCCGCCCATCAAGGCAATGATATTATTTGCACACATATCCCCTTGCTGCATCGCAATTTGTGCAGTTGGCGGATAAGGCCGGTTGATTTCTTCATTGATCATCAATGCGCAATCCCCAATGATAAATACGTCAGAATAGCCTGGCGCGCGAAGATCCTTGTCGACTTTCACACGGGCACGCATGTTTTCAATACCTGTTTCTTCAATCAGGCGATTGCCTCGGACTCCTGCTGCCCATACAACGGTGCGCGCTTTGATGAATTCAAATTCCTCTTCACCTTTTTTGATCTTGACGCCTTCCGGAGTGGCTTCCACAACCGGAGTTCCGATGGAGAACTCGATGCCTTTTGCTTCTAGCTGGCGCACAGCGTAGTCCACCAAATCCGGTTCAAACCCAGGAAGGACCATCGGAGCCGCTTCTACACAAATGACGCGGACTTTTTCTGCCGGCACATCATATTCTTTGCAAAGCTCAGGAACGCGATTCCCTAATTCACCCAAAAATTCGATTCCCGTAAACCCTGCTCCACCTACGATAATAGTCAATCGGCTATCATCTTTCTCCTCTTCCACTGACCAAGTTGCAAATTGGTATTCGATATGGTCGCGGATTTGGCGTGCCGTATTGACGTTTGAAATGGAAAGAGCGTATTTATCAAGCCCAGGGATACCGAATGTCTCCCCTTCAAAACCAAGCGCGATCACGAGGTAATCGTATGAATGAGTCCCGACGTCGGTTGTAACGACTTTCCCTTGGACGTCGATTCCTTCAACAGTTGCCTGAATGAATTTAACCTTATTCGTATTGATGACACGATTGATATCATAGCGGACTTGTTCAGGAGTCAATGTTCCTGCAGCTGCTTCATGAAGCCATGTCGATTCATAATGGTACTCATTTTTGTTGATAAGTACGATATCGGCATCGTCTGCTCCAATCGATTTTTGCAAGTTAACAACTGTTGATAACCCGCCGTAACCTGCACCTAATACTAGAATTGTCGGTCTATTCAAGATCGAAACCACCTTTGGATTTTAATGTGCCTGGCCCGCATGAAATCGATTGCACCGACGATTTTTACAGTCCTGGCCGTTGTCAATAATTCGACAAACATCTACTACTAATACTAGACCTTTTGGCATTTCTTTTCAACTCTCTAATTGAAATAGGAATGCTTAGAAAATACAGAATTAGCGCAGTAAATTGCTCTTTCCATACAGCAACCCTCCTGCATCAGACAGGAGGGTCTATCTTACCGGCACTCAGCTTAAGGATACCGTTTTGTTCTGTTAGTCACATTGTTCAGGAGTTCCCTCTTTTTTAGCTGTACGGAATGATGTCCCACAGCCGCATGACGCGATCGCATTCGGATTATCAATAGTGAATCCCCCGCCCATCAAGGACTCTTTATAATCGACTTTCGTCCCTTCCAGGATGGCAGCATCCTCTTTGGAAACGACCACTTGAATCCCGTGTTGGGTCAACAACACATCTTCGTCCGTCTTCTCCTGTGCAAAACCTAGGCCATATGTCAGCCCACTGCATCCCCCGCCGTTTACAGCGACACGGAGAAACGAACCTTCCTCACCGTTATGGCGCATCATTTCCTTGACACGATATGCGGCGGATTCTGTAATTTCAACTACTTGATTCATCGCTGTTCACCTGCCCTTTTCTTTTCTATCATTATCATATCAATGAATTTGGAATGTGTGCAATCATTATCACTTTTGTCTCGATGTTTTACGTTATACTAGAGAGGATGGTTAGGAAAGGAACGATCAATATGGAACTCACTCCGGCTTATGATAAAAAAATGGAATGCCTGAACTGTAAAGGAAAATTCACTACCAAACGGATCCGCTCCCGATTAGTTCGTGTCGCTTCCCATGAAAGTGATTTCAAGCCAGTGTACGTGAACCAGGACATTAATCCACTCTTTTATAATGTAGCAGTTTGTCCACATTGTGGATTTTCATTCACCGATGATTTTTCACCTTATTTTGCACCCGGTACACGGGAAGCAATCAACGAAAAGATCACTTCACAGTGGAAGGAACGGTCCTACGGGGAAGAACGGACGATTGAGGAAGCGATTGAAGCATATAAGCTGGCCTATTTGAGCGCCATGTTTAAGAAAGAAAAAGACTTGACGATGGCTGGGATCACCTTGCGGATTGCATGGTTATATCGGGAAAAAGAAGAAGCGGATGAGGAACAGCGCTTCATGTCCATTGCCAAGACATTGTATTTGAACGCCTATTCGGAAGGTGATTACGTCGGCACCCAAATGTCCGAGACCCGGGTCATGTATATGATCGCAGAGTTGGCGTGGAAGACAGGGGACCGGGAAGAAGCGGTCCGGAGCTTCTCGCGCGTCATTGAAAGCCAACGGACGAGCACCGAACCTCATATTATAGAGATGGCCAAAGAACGATGGCAGGAAATCCGGGAAACCTGATGCACCCATCTAGCCGGACCTGTCACACCAACAGCAAAGCGCCGCAAACGGAAAAGGGACACTCCTCCAGAACGCGGCGCTTTCTGTATTCGAAATACTGTTCAAATCAAAATACTTGTTCTACCTCTACGACACCTGGAACTTCTTCCAAGAGGGCACGCTCGATTCCAGCCTTCAACGTAATAGTTGAACTTGGGCAAGAGCCGCAAGCACCCAATAGGCGTAGTTTTACGATGCCGTCTTCAATATCCACTAATTCACAATCTCCTCCATCGCGTAGGAGGAAGGGACGCAATTTACCAAGAACTTCTTGAACGGATTCTACCATTGCTGTATCAGTCATTGTTTTTACATTCTCCTTTCCTTATACTTATTATAAACAAGAAACAGAAAAAAATCCAATATTGAATCGAAAGGGGTTTATCCTATTCATGGAAAATCAAGTTAGCATTGAAATTTATGGAGCGGATATCGTTTGTGCCAGCTGCGTCAACGCACCCTCCTCCAAAGATACGTATGAATGGCTCGATGCGGCAATTAGCCGAAAATATCCGGGCCACGAGTACGCCATCCAATATATCGATATCGAATCGGACATTGCGGATGAAAGGCAACGGGAGATTGCGGAACAAGTGCGTAATGATGAATACTTTTATCCGTTAGTGATGATTGGCGGCCAAATGGTCGGCGAAGGATATATTCAACTAAAACCGGTGTTCGCTGAATTGGAAAGACAAGGGTTCAAGGGATCGGCCGAATGATAACGAACCGGAGTAAATGAGAAAGCCCGCCTGCATAAACATATATGCAGACGGGCTTTTGGTTTATCCATTATGCCATTTGTACATCCAAAGGACTCCCGACTTCAACAGGCGGGCGATCCGTCCTGTGACGGTCCGATCTGCCAAATAGGCGAATCCTTGCTTTTTCCCAAGGGAACCAAGGAAACCCTTCAATTTGATTTCCGGCATTTTCTCCGGCAGCGGCTCTCCGTTCCAGACATGCCGCAAAACCTTAACGATTTGCTCCCCTTGTTCTTCCGCCAATTGGGCACTTGGCGCGAATGGCAAGGCTGCACAATCACCAACCACATAGACATTCGGATGCTGTGGAATTTGATGGTGCATATTCAGAATGACTCGTCCGGACCGATCCTTCTCGGCATCCAACTGTTGGACGACCTGCACAGGCCGAATCCCTGCTGTCCAGACAACCGCATCAACCGGAATAGTCTCTTCATGGTTATGCAGTGTATTTGGCTCCACCTTCGTAATATTCGAGTTGGACACGACCGTGACGTTATTATCGTCAAACCAACGCTTCACAAAGTTACTTAGGCGTTCCGGGAAATCACGCAGGATCCGCGGGCTCCGGTCAAATAATTTAATGACCAAATCCGGTCTGCTTTCGCGCAGTTCACTAGCCAGTTCAATACCGCTCAAGCCAGCTCCCACGATACCGACAGTCGCTCCACTGTTCAGACCTAATAATTTTTCATAGGTAATCCTGGATTTTCCGATTGTTTGGATGCTATACGTATTTTCAGCAGCCCCCGGGACATTATGATAATTGTCCTCGCATCCTAAGCCAACGACCAAGTCATCATAATCTATCTTTTTGCCATCCGCCAGATAGACATATTTTTCCTCAAGATTCACTTCTTCGATTTCACCGCCGACGACCTTTAATCGATCATCATCCGGCAGTGGGACTCGTACATCCGCATCGGAAACGGTTCCTGCCGCCAATGCATAGAATTCGGTCTTCAAACTGTGGAATGGAGTACGATCGATTAATGTAATCTCAACGTCAGCGGGTAACTCTTTCGTCAAGAGGCGCAATAAAATACGCATATTACCATAGCCGGCACCTAAAAGTACAAGTTTTTTCATTATGCTCTCCTTCGCAATTCTATAATCTTATTTATTTATCCACATTCGATTATATCAGTTTGTGACATCTTTCACAATAAGACCATTTTGTCCCACTTTTCCGAACGTTTGGCCCTGTACATCCCACCCGTTCCCGACTCCCGCCTGATTGACTTGGGAAAGAAAAAAGAGTAGGATTCCTAATAGGTGAGGTGATCATTGTGAATCCGATCGTTGAATTTTGCATAAGTAATCTTGCAAACGGTTCACACGAAACTTTCGAGGCATTGGAGAAAGACCCGAATATTGATGTCTTGGAGTATGGCTGTCTGAGTTACTGTACGAAATGTATGGAATCCCTCTATGCCATCGTTAACGGTGAAATTGTAGAAGCCGATTCCCCGGATGAATTGACGAAGCGTATTTATCAATTCATCGAGGACAATCCGCTCTTTTGACATAACGCTAACCGCCTGGACGTGCGGTTAGCCTTTTTGATTCAATCAATTACACCTTGTCGTAATTGTACGAGAGGGGCTTCGAAACAACACACTTCAGCTGCACTGCATTCAGTTAAACCAATCCAGCAAAGTATGGAATTGATGGGTAGGATGGCTGTCCTTCAGCTGCACCTCTTGCGGGGAGGTGACGCCGCCTGCCACATGTGCCGTATCGATTCCAAACCGGATCCCCGCCATAATATCCGTGTCATAATTATCCCCGATCATGATCATTTGCTCTTTTCCGTACTGCCCATCCTGTTGAATGAACCCCAGCATATGGGACTCCGGCTTGCCGACGAATACAGGTTTCTTGCCGGAAGCCGATTCCATCAGCGTGACAAAGGAGCCGTTGCCTGGCACAAGCCCCCGTTCTGTCGGAAAAGCTTTATCGCTATTCGTTGCAATAAAATGCGCGCCGTTCCGTAAGGCGAGGCACGCATCCGCCAATTTGGCATACGTGATTTCACGGTCGATGCCCATGATGACCACATCGGGATCTTTCCCTGTCAATCGGACCCCTTCCAGCTCCAACGCCTCCTCCAACCCTTTTTCCCCGATCATCATGACCGTCCCGCCATTGAAATGTTCTGCGCAATACTTGGCAGCCGCGATGGCAGATGTCATAATTCTGCCGGAATCCGCTTGAATTTGGAAGGAAAGCAATTTTTCCCGGACCTGCTCCCGCGTCATGGAAGAATTATTGGTAATAAAATATGGTTCCACGCCTTGACCCTGCAGCCGATCGATGAAAGATACCGCTTCCGGTATCGGCTCAATCCCTTTATAGACCGTCCCGTCCAAGTCTAAACAAACTGCTTGATAGCGTTCCATCGTTTACTCCGTTTCCGGCAAGAATGCGGAGACCGGTCCCAATTCGTTTTCCAAATAATATTGCACGCGTTTTGGAAATTCACGCAAGGCATCAAACGTCACGGTAAGGACCCCATCGACTTGCTGATGATCCACTTCCGTAAATTCGCGCACAATCATCTTCCGCAGTTCAATCACTTGTTTTAACGGCTGTGCCATCTCACTGGTGATCACTCGTTCGTCTTCCATAATGTCGATGATGTCTTCATAACTGCCCGGGTCCCGCATGATGAAGCCGTCAATCATCGAGTTGCCGACATCAATAATCGATTCAATAATGACATGCGCAATTCGTTCCAATGCAAGTTCATGGATTTCATCCTCTATCCATCCATTCCCGTTTTTATATAAGATAAGCAGACTCTCCATCTTTTCCAACGTCCCGCTAATGCGTTTTCGATCGATAAAATACATATATTTCCCTCCGTATCGTGGTAATCCTTATTTATGATACCATAACCCCGATTCCCGCGAACAACAAGGAACCGATTCGCGAGCACAACCCGTTTTTACAGCACCAAAAGACCCGCTGCCGAATTGCAACGGGTCTCTGTTATGCCTGTACGTTTGAAGGTTTGGTCTCCTGCTTGACGCGGCCGGCTTTTTTCAACACAAAATAGGCACAGCCGAAATTACAGTACTCATATAAATAATCTTGCAATGTGCTGATTTTCGTTTCATAGGTGGCTTTTTGGTTCCGATCATCAAAGAAACCTTTCAGACGAAGCTGGCCATATCCCCAATCTCCTAAAATATAATCATACTTGAGCAGGATATCGCTGTAGCGGGCCAGGAACGCTTCTTCGTTGAAACCGTCTCGATAGTCAGTCACGATTTCAAACTGCCAATTATCCACTGTAATCATTTACCTTTCACCGCCATCTTTCACGCATGTTGAATAAATTACCATGCAGGACGCTGCGCTTCCCTTTGGAAAGCGAGCGTCCTTCTTACTGTCTGAATTTAGAACCGCACGAAAGAAGTCATCAGCTTTGCAACGTTTCCAACTGTTCGTCCCCTAGGCGCTGTCTTTCCCGAGCAGCCGCATTCACTTGTTCATCCGCATGATAGCTGGAGCGGACAAGCGGGCCGGCCTCGCAATGCGAGAAGCCTTTAGACATCGCAATTTTCCGTAACTCTGCAAATTCCTGCGGGGAATAATATTTCTGCACTTTCAAATGTTTCTTCGTCGGCTGCAAATATTGACCGATCGTCATAATATCCACTTTATGCGCGCGCAGATCATCCATCGTTTGAATAATCTCCTCATGAGTCTCCCCAAGGCCAACCATCAAAGAAGATTTGGTCGGAATCTCCGGCTGCATTTCCTTCGCTCGCAACAGAAGTTCCAAGGAGCGGTCGTATGTCGCCCGAGCCCGGACCCGAGGTGTCAGTCGGCGGACCGTCTCGATATTATGGTTCAGGATATCGGGTTTTGCATCCATAAGCCGTTCCAGATTCTCATACACTCCGCCCATGTCAGACGGCAATACTTCCACAGTCGTGAACGGGTTTTTCCGTCGGATGGCGCGGATCGTCTCTGCAAAAATTTTAGATCCTCCATCTTTCAGATCATCTCGCGCAACCGCTGTAACGACGGTATGCTTCAAGTTCATCAGAGCAACCGAATCCGCTACGCGCTCCGGCTCCGCAATATCTAGTTCATTCGGAAGTCCTGTCTTAACAGCGCAGAATCGGCAAGCTCGCGTACAGACGGCTCCTAAGATCATGAAAGTGGCCGTCCGGCGTTCTCCCCAACATTCGTGTATGTTCGGGCAGCGGGCTTCTTCACATACTGTATGTAAGTTTTTTTCCCGCATCATCTTTTTCAAATCTTTATAGTTGTCGTTCGTATTTAATTTAATCTTCAACCAGTCCGGTTTTTTAATATGTTCTGTCCGATTTCCTTGCTCCGGTCTACATGACAAACCGATCAACCCCATTCTTCTCGCTGCTGAGTTATGTTTCGTTACCTGTTGTCAATGTAACATAAATTCAGACTTCAAACAACCATCCTCACTTGCACGATTGACGGAAAACCACAATATCTGTAACTTGTTCCCAAATACGGTAAGCACCACAAAAAAATCACCTAAAGCTAAAATGCAAGAGGTGATTAGTTGATGATTTAAATAAGAAATACTGCTGCCAGTAGGATGGGGACGAACCACAAGACAAAGCGCCTGAGTCTACAGGCGCTTTGTCTTCAAATACGACGTCTTGATTTGGCAACCGCGTTGACGATGCTTGCCGCGAGTCCTCCCCAAATGACGAGGATTCCGATAATCATCATTAAAATAGCTCCACCGCTCATAATGAATCCTCCTTATCTATTATCATAGTCAGTTGATTTTAATGTGCTGGTATTCCATTTGAAAATCGAGAAGATGATCGCTGCAATGATTGCAAAAATTGCAACCGACCAGCCACTGGTCCATATGAAGGAATCTGAATACCCCTCATAGTTTCCGATGACATTGCCTTCCCCATCCGTATGCTGTTTCAATAAATTAATTTTCAGCAAACCGAACATCATGTATCCGAGTACAATCGGCGTAATGAAACTTAGGCAGAACTTCCACCAACCACCCAATCGAATATCGGAGATTTCATTGGCATGATTCTCAAACGTCCCGAGCTTTCTGAATACCCAAGCGATCAAAAAGACTTCGACCAGACCGATCGCCGCAACTCCGAATTGGTTGATGAAATAATCGGCAGCATCCAGGAAGAATAGACCGCCCCGTGTCGCAAACAATAGGGAAATCACGGCAGACAATCCAACGCCGATAAATACTGATTTCTTTCTGGAAATATTGAACTTATCGGCCACTCCTGCAATATACGTTTCACAGATCGAAACGAGCGAAGTAAGGCCTGCCAAGACAAGCGATAAGAAGAACAAAGCCCCGAAAAGACCGTTCATTCCCGGCATTTCATTAACGATCTGCGGGAACACGACAAACGCTAAGCCCACGCCAGCGGATGCCACATCAGCAACTGCTTCGTTAGCTTGTGTCGCCATGAATCCAAGTGCGGCAAACACCCCAATACCTGCGAGCAATTCAAATCCGGAGTTCGCAAAGCCTGTAATGAATGCATTATTGGTAATATCGGATTTCTTCGGTAGATAACTGGAATAAGTGATCATAATAGCAAATGCGATTGATAAACTGAAGAATATATGCCCGTAAGCCGCAACCCACACTGTCGGATCCATCAATTTGCCCAAGTCTGGTTTAAAGAACGCTTCCAGCCCTAGAGCTGCCCCTTCTAACGTCACGGCACGAAGGACAACCAATAGGAATACGACGACTAATGTCGGGATAAAAATACGATTTGCGAGTTCGATACCCCGTTTGACACCCGCAAATAAAATGATGAATGCGATAATCCACACGAGCAACAACGGAAATAAGACGCCAGGAACGAATCCTCCTGCTTGCCCCGGAGTTTCCGCTAAGTTTAAAACATTTCCAAATAAGAAACTTTCCGTGTCGCTTCCCCATGCCAAATTGAAAGAATAGACCGTGTATTTCATAGCCCATGCGATAATAACCGCGTAGTAGGTCGAGATGACGAATGCAACAAAAATTCCCCACCAACCGATCCACTCGGCCTTTTTTCCACTCATCCGGAAAAAGGATAAGGGAGCGGACCCGCGATACTTATGACCCATCGTGAATTCCATAATTAAAATCGGAATCCCGGCAGTCAATAAAGCAAATAAATACGGAATGAAAAATGCACCGCCGCCATTTTCGTACGCAACATACGGAAAGCGCCAAATATTACCCAAACCGACTGCAGAACCAACCGCTGCCAAGACAAAACCGGCCCTTGTTCCCCACTGCGAACGCTGTTCCATGCTTCTTCCCCCTTCTCTTTGTAATGGTTGAAAAGTTACGAAGCTTAACACCTTCACACTAGTAAAACTTAATAATAGTATAAATCATTTAATAAACTATTGTCAAAACAATCACTTTTCTGAAAATAGTTCTTATAAAGAAAGAAGCGATAAAGAAAACTTCGTCGCTTCTTCTCTTTACGATCATCCTACAGATTGAACTATAGCTTTTTTATTTCGTGTAAGCCAGAAAGTAAACAGTAACACTAGCATGACTAGAACGGACGCCAAGCCGATCCAAACAGAATCTGTAAACCCAAGAACAACATAGCCCAATGTTGCGATGCTTGCGCAGATTAATGCGTAAGGCAATTGGGTCGCCACGTGATCGATATGGTTACAGCCTGCCCCCGTGGATGATAAGATTGTCGTATCGGAAATGGGTGAACAGTGATCCCCGAATACTGCTCCTGCAAGGACTGCGGACAAAGCGGGTAATAGCATTTCCGGTGCCATATCAATCATAATTGTTCCAGCTATCGGAATCAGGATACCAAATGACCCCCATGATGTCCCTGTGGAAAACGCCATTAGTCCCGCCAAGACAAACATGATGGCTGGCAAGAAAGCAATCGGCAAATTCGCTTTGGAGATCACTTCAGATAGGAAAACTCTTGTTTCCAATTGATCGATCAAGAAAGTAAGGCCCCATGCAAAAATTAAGATCAACACCGCAGGCATCATCGCTTTGATACCTGATAGGAAAGCACGGCCGACCAATGAATACGAAGCGGTCGTGTTCACTTTCATTTGCAATACATATAGCAGAACCGCAATCACTGTTCCGGAAAGTCCTCCTATCAACAATGAGAACGGAACATCCGTATTTTCAAAGATGGACCAGATACTCATAGAGCCACCGATGTTATATCCCGTCCAGACCATCATGCCAAGAGTTATTCCGACGAGTGTAAGAATCGGGACGACCAAATCACGGACACGGCCGAATGAGTGCACCGGAAACTCTTCTTTCAGTTGTCCGGGAATTTCCTTTTCCGGATCATATAATTCGCCTGTAGTAATGGCCCGATCTTCGTGCCTCTTCATTTCGAAGAGATCAATATTGGTCCAGGCAAGGAAGAAAACCATCGCCAAGGTAGCTACAACATAGAAGTTCATCGGTGCCATCATGACGAATGCGGATAATGGAGAATAGCTGAGCGCCGCCACTCCGCCAAACAAAAGAGCCAATTGTCCGATCAGATAAGCCCCCCAACTGGAAATAGGAGAGATGACGCAAATCGGCGCTGAGGTGGAGTCGATGAAATAAGCTAATTTTGCCCGGGAAATTTTATGTTCATCCGTTATAGGACGTGCAATCTGTCCAACCGCCAAGGCATTGAAATAATCATCAACGAAAATGGCGATTCCAAGAAAGACAGTCAATAATTTAGCTCCACGCTTCGTTTTTATACGTTGAACTGCCCATTTGGCAAACGCGCGGCTTCCACCGGACAAGCTGACCAAAGCAGTGATTACACCGAGCAATAATAAAAAGAGCATGATATAAATATTGTACGTATTGAGTGCGCCGTCATCCCAAAGTGATACGGTCATCGCTTTCCACACATTCGCTGCCGATTCTCCCGGTGCGAATGAAGCTGCCAAAAGGGCTGCGGCGACGATACCCGCACCGAGTGACAACAGTACGCGTTTCGTTATCAAAACCATGAGAATGGCGATTATTGGTGGTAAGATTGATACCCATGTTCCGGTCATTCTTGTATTCCTCCGTTTCGATAGGCCGAAGCGCTCCGGGGGAATAAAAAACCGACTGCCTTCAACACTGTCAGGAGTGCATCAGGAGCCGGCTTCATCTACGTTTCGTTTGTTGGATAAGTTCATCTAACGTACGATTGTAGCTCATCACTCGCCGAACCGACGATTGACAGTATTATCCCTATTTGGAATAAACCCAGCCAGCAGGAATTCGACTATACCCGACTGACTTCGGCAATGCTTCCTTTCACACATGGTCTCTGACGTCACTCTCGCATGTGCTACTCTTAAACAATGCAGCCTCTACCCTATCGATATTTTCATTACTATAACAGCCTACCAAGAAACCCGCCATTTATCAAGGCTTTATTGGGCATCAGGTAAGGGGACCGGGATTTCGATAGAGGGTGCATTTCCATCTCCACTATTGTAGATATGCGGGAGTTTTCCTCGGATCAAACCGATTGCCACGGGGATACGTTGTTCAATGACACTTTTCCGAGTTGCCAAAGGGACAATGATCTGTACATTTACTTTTAACGCGATATTCACTTCTACATAAGCGTTATTGATGCCGAACTCCCTGATATCCGTCTCGACAGTTGCGCTGACATCTCCGATAACGTGAAAGCGGATCGGGATTTTCGGACCCAGATTCCCGAGCAACGGTATATTGGTCGCCTGCCCGATTGGAACGAAGAAAACGACGCCGCCGTGACTTTCCATCTTTTGCGGGTCGTATTCAATATCCTCATCCTTCAGCAATATATCGAGGTTTCCGGATTCCGCCTGTTCCAAATGAGCCTCGACCAAGGAATGGATTTCCGCCATTGCCATGTTGATGATTTCGGTATTGAACTTTACCAAATCGGGATCATCCGGTGTCGGGACGATGATTTCATTGATGTCCATGACGGCGGCAGTTCGTGAGTTGATCGCTTTGCTGATGACATGTGCCGCAATCTTCGTCGTCTGCACCTCGGCATATTCTACATAAATTGGAGTAAGTCTGCTATTGACCGTATAAAAAAACAAGGCGATTGCAATTAGAGACACAGGGATTAGAAGGGGTAATAGTTTCCACTTCTTTTTCTTCGATCTGCGCCTGACCTCATGAAATCTCAAAAACGACTCCTCCTGCTGTAACCATATGCAGGAAAGGAGTCGTTCATACATCCGTTTAGGGCTAAAACATGGGGATATCTAGAAAGCAGATTTTACCGATAAATATGCAAAAAGCAAGGGCTCTGGTCGCTTTCCGCGGACCAACCGCCGAGCCTCCCGCCGCCCTTGCTTTTTGATGATATTTGTCCTGGTAAATGAACTTTTCAAACAGCCTCAACTTAAAAATATTCAGTACCATACCATCCGAAAATATCCCGGATCAATTCAGGCATATAATACTCTTTTTCCGCGAATTGGAGAGTTGGAAAAAAATAACCGAATGTGAACATATCGAGCGTCGCAAGCTTATAGATTCCATCAGGCACGACTTCCCGATTGCCCGCAAACAATTTGCCCGCCTTGTTTTTATACAACCTCTCATGGATCATCGCACCCATCAAGGCCCCCCGGAAGCCGAGCCCTTTGATTTCGATATGCGGCCATTCTTCGTTTAACGAGAGCTCGTATATGTCCATCAATTCGTGGCCTTCCAAGGTGATGACACATAGATTGATCGGGTGCGGGAGAAGGGAATGCAGATCTTCTTTCGTCACCCAGCCCGCATCTAAGCTTCCTAGGAAGATTCCCGCATTGAACATAGCGCAATCTGCATCTGTATAAGCAATCAATGCGCGGCCGAAAAAGGAAGATAACGGGCTCGGGGCGAACAGGTTCTGGTTCAGTGGGTACGGATTATGGAACACTTTCTCTTCCATCGCACGCTTGCCGTCCTCCATCAACTCATTCACTTCCTGTACATCCGAGTCCGAAATGGCCATCCGGTCTGCACGGTGCACGGACGCTTGCTTAAGGGCGATCTGCTTCCGTCCAACATCCCACTCGATGACCACTTCTCCGACATATTCGCCGAACTTCCCGGTAGCAGCCAACAACGTGCTGCCGATAAATTCCCCCTTCGGGAATAAATGATGGGTATGCGCTCCGAAAATGACATCGATCAGGCTGCATTCCGAGGCGAGCAGCCGATCTTCATTGACCCCTAAGTGGGACAGGCAGACAATGATATCCGTTTGGGCTTCCAGCTGTTCCGCCATCTTTTTCAGTTGCTCACGGCCAGGAACGATTTCCCACCCGAGTTTCGAGTAGAAAACAGGGTACGGAGCCGTCGCCCCAATGATACCAATCCGGGTCCCCTCCCCGGTCGTGTAGATGTGATAAGGTTTCGACCATTTCGGCTGGGACCCGTCGAGTTCAAATAGATTGCCGAGGATGACATCGAAGCGGGCCCCTTGGTACAGGCTGTTCAACGCCTTTTTCGACATCGTGATGCCTTCGTTATTGCCGATTGTCACCGCATCATATCCGGCGGCATTGAGCAAAGCGACATTGCCCAACCCATTCGTCCCTTCCGTGAACGGATGGGATCGATCGACATGATCTCCGATATCGACAACGAAGCAGGCTTCCGCTCGGGCGGCGTGTTCTTCTTTACGCGTACGAAGGTAGCGGCTGATCTGCGGCCAGCTCTCAAAATGGCTATGGATGTCATTCGTATGATAAAAATGGATACTCTCTTTTCTCTGTTTCATATCTCATCCCCATATTCCGTCGACGATCGACCTGACTCCGAACAATAACAGCATGAGCCGCAACACCAAGACCAACGTTTCCGAATTCATCTTCTGATTCAACATAGACCCGATCATCCCACCGATATACGCTCCGGGTATGACAGGCAGCGTATACAGCCAAGGGACATGGCCCAAGGAAATATGCGAGACGGAATTGGCGATGGCGGATAAGAACACGATGAACATCGATGTGCCGACCGCCACATGCGGCGGAAATAAAAATAGAAGAATCATCGCCGGTACAATCATCGTTCCACCGCCGATGCCGAATAGTCCGGACATAAAGCCGATCCCTAATGACAACAAAAGTGCGAACCAAACCGGATAGCCATACACATGAGATTCCCCTTCTTTATCCATGAAGGTGATCGGTTTCCCATGCTCGACAAACCAATGAATCGGCTTCAAGTATTTCCTTGCCAGTAATAGGGTGGACAGCAATAACAACAATATGCCGAAATAGAGATTAAAAGAAGGCAAGTCCAGCCCTTTATTGACAAGAGCGCCGAGGACCGTGCCGGGAACGGATCCTGCAAAGAAAATCCAACCGGTCCGGTAATCGACGGTCCCTCCTTTCATATGGGAAATCGTCGAAGACAACCCATTGAAGATCATCATGATCACCGACAGGCCGACCACGCTTTGAGGGGTGATGCCCTCGATCCAGCCCATGTCGATGCCGATGAACAGAGTAAGCGGAACAAGGATCGTCCCCCCGCCAAGGCCGACAAGTGAGCCCATGATGCCCGAGATGGCGCCAATCAATGCCAATAATAAAAACGCCATCAAGGTTCCTCCTCGAATATGTCAAGTTGCTTCGGTGCCAATGCGCGGCTGTCCAAACCGGCCAACTTTTGAAAACGCTTGGCATTTTCTGCCGCATGACCACCGGAATTATTATTGAAGATAACAAAAACCTCTTCACACTCGTCCTTCAATTTCTTTACCGCCTGCTGGATTTCCGCCAACTCGCGATCGGTATAATCATATAAATAGCGGATCTTCCGCCATGCCACACTATCCCCGGTCGTATTCCGCCAGCCTGCTGCATTCCGTCCATGGAGGCGGATGAAAGCCTTATCCGCGCGCGTAGCGACCGCTATCAACGGAACACTGCCTTCCCCGGCTTGCGGTTCATCACAAACGGTATGGATCAAATCGAGTTTCTTTAGGAAATCAAGCGTCTTATCACGGAGTCCGTCCGAGTACCACGATTGATGCCGGAATTCGATAGCGATATCAAAGCCTTCCAGCTGACGCCGAATTTCTCGGATCTGCTCAACATTCTCCCGCTTGCAATCAAACCAAGGCGGATATTGCACTAGAACCATCGCAAGCTTTCCCGCCTCACGCAATGGCTCTATCGACAAACGGAACAGCCGGAACATTTCCTCGGGCGACTCATACGGAATCTCCCCCCGCTGATGTCCCGTCATCCCCTGATACGCCTTGACGATGAATTGAAAAGAATCCGGTGTCTCCGCAATCCATTTGCGGATATTGCGTTCAGGCTGGATCGCATAAAAGGAAGAATCCAACTCGACAATCGGAAAATGCGCACTATAATCGATCAATTTATCCTTCTTAGTGGAAGTTGGAGCATACACATCAGGATGATCTCCCCACCCTGTCAAACCAACGTGGATCATGGGAAATCCCTCCTTTATTATGAATCAAGTAGTTCTATCATAGCATAAGCCCCGAAAACAGTCGTGCCATTTGCTGGCTATTGTGGTATGTAGTTGTGAATGGTATTGCATAAATAATCCTTATCGAAAACGGGTGAAAGAACGGGGCAGCCTAAGAAAACAGCCAGTTTTATGTATTTCAATACTCACCTTTTCTTTTTCCAGGCAAATAAAAAGAACGCCCGGTATGGACGTTCTGGGCAGTATTTATTCGATTGTAACGTATATTAGCCATGAAATTTTTTAATGTCAAGTACCTACATCATTCTCCCCGCCGTCCTCAAACATTGGATCCTCTACTTTAAAATTATTCGCGTCATTTTCTTCTCCACAAGCGCTTAATACTAATACTGCCGCCAATGTTAAAGCTAAACATTTCGCCTTCATTATCCTACCTCCAATGATGTATCACTAATAATTTTTATTATCTCTCAAGAATAGTAATTTATTCATTGTTTTTATTGCCATAAAATAGAATTAAACTCACCAGCCAATACCGCACATAGTCGCCACTATAACGACGAAAATAAAAGGAGGTCTATCAATATTCCGATTGGTACAGCCACGTATGGCCTAAAAAAGCAAAAACCATTATAAATACTGCTATGTATTGATAAATAACATTAACTTCTTCAAGTCTTTGTAAATCTCTTAAATCGAATCGAAGTTATCCTTATATGCTAAGTTATGGGAATAAATTCTTTTTTTATAATTTGGGTACTATTTTTCAGTTAGAGTATATCAATCTTTTAACTTTGACATATAAGCGAATACATTTTTTAGAAATTTCCTTTCTTTTTCTGTGATCGGGTTGAGTATATTAAGTTGATCAAATTGATCAGTAGATTTTATTTGAAATGTTTCTACCTTTGATAACGTTCGATTATAAAGAGCTGTCAACTGTTTGATATATTTCATTGCTTCATTAGATTCTGGATTTGTTTCATTTGCCACAAGTTTTTTTAGTTCCATAAACATTGAAAAGTATTCTTTATCTAAATTAGCCCTTTCTTCACTTTTGAAATTGTGAATAGAACCTTCTACCTGACCATATTCATTAAAATTTTCTTCTTCAAAAAGGATTGAGTGAATAATGAAGCAAAATAATTTAACATCAATTGTTTCATAGCCTGAGATAATCGTTTTCATATAGTCTAATTGATCGATCGTTCGGAGTATTCTCTCTTGTTCTGCCATAAGTTCCTTTTTTTTGAATGCAATTGAATGACTAAGTTGCTGTTCTTCAATATTGTTCGATTCTAATAGATCTGCGATTTCTTTAAGTGAAAGTCCTATAAACTTAAGTGATTGGATTTGCTGTATACGTGAGAGATCTTCAAGACTATAAAGTCGGTGTCCTCCCTCTTTGTAATCAGTAGGTATTAGTAAGCCGATTTTATCGTAGTACCTAAGTGTTCGTATGGTAACTCCCGTTCGTTTAGCCAATTGTCCAATCGTCAACATATTACCTGACATGCGAATACCTCTTTTCTATATTTTCTACTTTACTTTTAATGTAGGGAATAGCTGGATAATTGTATGGTCTTTGAATAGCTATTCGAATAATAGCATACATGATAATTACTGTTTCTATTGCCAATACAGCGAACTTACCCCATGAAAGAAGAAAACCGCTGATAATAAACAATGGAAAAATCGTCAAATGGAAGTTAAGTGCCTTGCGACTTGATTCACAGTAATACAAATTTTTTTTCCTCGTCATTAAAAACATAATAAGGGGAGGTATTACACCAAGAAGCAGTGAGACCCCAAGCATTAGTTGTACTGAAAGTATTTCTTTTTTTGATGGTGTATTCATTTTCTTCACCTTTCTTATCTTTTCTTAAATACAAGTATAAAAGGTGACGTGGGTAGAGTATCAAGGAAATATGATTTTTGGTTTTCTACACGATAATCCAAATATTCTTTTTGAATAAACAAGAGAAAGCTATACAACGGCGGGAGTCCACCGCTTTGAAAGGGTTACAAGACCTCCCCCGCCTACCGGAAATAGTAAAAAGCTGAAAGGCGTAGATGAAACGTACCGTCTACGCATGGGATCTTTTCGAATAGTTTACAAAATGGATTACCAAAACAGTGTTCTTAAAGTTATCGGGATAGACAATCGCGGGGACATTTATTAATTCCTAACGTTAGCGATTAAAAAAGAGCAGCTATTCCCCATTGGGTTTAGCTGCTCTTTTCTATATGGCGGATAAACAGTTTAACCGATACTGCCTTCCATCTCGAATTTTATCAAACGATTCATCTCTACCGCATACTCCATCGGCAGTTCTTTCGTGAATGGTTCGATGAAGCCCATGACGATCATTTCAGTCGCTTCCAACTCTGGAATTCCGCGGCTCATCAAGTAGAAGAGCTGCTCTTCGGAGACTTTGGAAACTTTCGCTTCGTGCTCGAGTGAAATGTTGTCGTTCAGGATTTCATTGTATGGAATCGTGTCGGATGTCGACAATTTATCCATGATGAGTGTGTCACACTCGATGTTCGCGCGAGCGCCTTCTGCACGGCGTCCGAAGTGGACGATTCCGCGGTATGTCACTTTCCCGCCATGTTGGGAAATGGACTTCGATACGATCGTGGATGACGTATTCGGTGCCAAGTGCATCATTTTCGCTCCCGCGTCTTGGTGTTGGCCTTTTCCTGCCAATGCGATGGACAATGTCAAACCGCGTGCGCCTTCGCCTTTCAAGATACAAGCCGGATATTTCATCGTCAGTTTGGAACCGATGTTGCCGTCGATCCATTCCATCGTTGCGTTCGCTTCACAGACCGCCCGTTTCGTAACGAGGTTATAGACGTTGTTCGCCCAGTTTTGGATTGTCGTGTAACGGCAGTACGCATCCTTTTTGATGATGATTTCAACGACCGCACTATGAAGTGAGTTCGTAGTATAGACAGGTGCTGTACATCCTTCTACATAGTGAACGCTTGCGCCTTCGTCGACAACGATTAGCGTACGCTCGAACTGCCCCATGTTTTCCGAGTTGATTCGGAAATAGGCTTGTAGCGGAGTATCGACCTTCACGCCAGGTGGTACATAGATGAAAGAACCGCCCGACCAGACCGCCGAGTTCAATGCCGCGAATTTATTATCCGTGTTCGGGATGACTGTGCCCCAGTATTTTTTGAACAATTCTTCGTTTTCGCGAAGAGCAGAGTCCGTGTCTTTGAAGACGATCCCCAAATCTTCGAGATCTTCTTTCATATTATGATAGACAACTTCGGATTCATATTGGGCAGAAACCCCTGCAAGG
The DNA here is from genome assembly GCF_038003045.1 of Sporosarcina sp. FSL W7-1349. Classification (NCBI taxonomy): domain Bacteria; kingdom Bacillati; phylum Bacillota; class Bacilli; order Caryophanales; family Caryophanaceae; genus Sporosarcina; species Sporosarcina sp. FSL W7-1349. The sequence continues at coordinate 232,304 of NZ_JBBOOK010000003.1, read as the reverse complement.
TATTTCTGTTCCGCTTCCGGGATACCAAGCTTGTCAAACGTACGCTTGATCTCTTCCGGAACTTCATCCCATGAACGCTCTGTCGCTTCGGAAGGTTTAACATAGTATGTGATCTCATCGAAGTTCAAAGAGTTCAAGTCGCCGCCCCATTGTGGCATCGGCTTGCTGTAGAAGATTTCGAGGGACTTCAAGCGGTAGTCCAACATCCACTGTGGTTCCTCTTTCATCTTAGAGATCTCTTCAACAATTTCACGCGTCAATCCACGTTCCGAACGGAAAACAGATACGTCTTTGTCCGCAAACCCATATTTGTAATCGCCGATTTCCGGCATTTTTTTAGCCATTATCTTTTTCCTCCATTCCCTTATTTTTCGGCGTCGTTTCCGACACCTTTTTCCATGGCTTTCCAAGCGAGCGTCGCGCATTTGATACGGGCCGGGAATTTAGCAACCCCGGACAACGCTTCGATATCGCCTAGATCGAGGGAATCATCAACTTCCTTGCCTAACATCATATCCGAAAAAACGTGGGCGATTTTCACAGCATCATCGACATGCTTCCCTTTGACCATCTGCGTCATCATAGATGCGGATGCCATGGAAATGGAGCAGCCTTCGCCTTCGAATTTCGCATCTTGCACGATGTCACCTTCCACTTGAAGAGTCAAATGAATGACATCGCCGCAAGTCGGGTTGTTCATATCGACCGTGACATTGCTGCTGTCGAGAACTCCCTTATTCCTTGGATTTTTATAATGGTCCATAATGACGGACCGATACAGTTGATCTAACTTATTAGTAGACATCGCTGAAATACTCCTTTGCAGCTTTAAGTCCATCCACGAGGAAATCTACGTCTTCCACTGTGTTATAGATATAAAAGCTTGCCCGGGCCGTGGCCGATACATCCAGCCACTTCATCAATGGCTGCGCACAATGATGGCCGGCTCGGACGGCAATGCCGTTCATGTCCAGCACTGTTGCCACATCGTGAGGATGAACCTCTTCAAGATTGAACGTGACGATGCCGGCACGCTTTTTCGGATCTTGCGGACCATAGATGGTGATGCCTGCAATTTCAGACATACGCTCCATCGCATATTCCGCCAGTTCATGTTCATGCCGTTCAATGTTCTCCAAGCCGATCTCCTCGAGGTAATCAATCGCCGCCCCAAGCCCGATGGCACCCGCAATGATCGGAGTCCCGCCTTCGAACTTCCAAGGCAGTTCTTTCCACGTGGAGTCATAGAGACCGACGAAGTCTATCATTTCGCCACCGAATTCAATCGGCTCCATTTTATCGAGCAGCTCTTTCTTTCCATAAAGGACACCGATACCAGTCGGTCCACACATCTTATGTCCTGAGAAAGCCAAGAAGTCGCAATCCAGTTTCTGGACATCAAGCTTCAGATGGGGCGCCGCTTGGGCACCGTCAACGACCATGACGGCGCCATGAGCATGCGCAATCTCCGTAATTTCCTTGATTGGGTTCATGGTGCCAAGGACGTTCGACACGTACATGACGGAGACAATTTTCGTCCGGTCCGTAACAGCTTCCCGGACTTTATCCAACGACAATGTTCCATCTTCGTCGAGGTCGATATATTTTAACACTGCGCCTTTTTCCTTCGCCAATTGCTGCCAAGGGATGATATTGGAATGGTGCTCCATGTAAGTGATGACAATCTCATCGCCCTCACCTACATTTGCTCCTCCATAGCTTTGGGCAACAGTGTTCAGGCCCGTCGTGGCACCACGCATGAAGATAATCTCTTCCGTCGACTTGGCGTTGATGAATTTACGGACTTTTTCACGTGCCCCTTCATACCCTTCTGTCGCACGGTTCCCGAGGGAGTGCACACCGCGGTGTACGTTGGAATTATCGTATTTATAATATTTGCTAATTGCCTCGATCACTTGCAACGGCTTCTGGGATGTAGCGGCACTATCTAAGTAAACGAGTTTGTGCCCGTTAATTTCCTGATCGAGTATTGGGAAATGGTTGCGGATCTCTTTACTGAGCATTAGCGCACTTTCCTTTCAATAACCTCCGTCAATTGCTTCTTGACACTCTCGATCGGCAATTTGCTGACGACCGGCGCCAAGAATCCATGAATTACGAGGCGTTCTGCTTCTTTCTGTGAAATACCACGGCTCATTAGATAAAACAATTGCAACGGATCGACCCGTCCGACTGAAGCCGCGTGTCCTGCCGTTACATCGTCTTCGTCAATCAACAAGATCGGGTTCGCATCGCCGCGAGCTTTCTCACTTAACATTAAAACGCGGGATTCTTGGACCGCATTCGATCTTGTCGCCCCTTTCGCGATTCTGCCGATACCATTGAAGATGGAGGAGGAAGCTTCTTTCATTACCCCATGTTTTAGGATAAATCCATCCGTATCCATTCCCCAGTGCACGATTTCGGAAGTGAAGTTTTGCTTCTGTTCACCACGACCTACGACTACTGTCTTCATATCACTGGAAGATCCGTCGCCGATAAGATGTGTGATGTTTTCCGAAATTGTGTTGCCATCGTTCATCAGTCCGAGCGCCCACTCGATGCGGCTCGTACGGCCTGTTACTCCGCGACGATTAACGTAAGTTGTCAAGCCTTTTGCCAAAACGTCTACAGCTCCGTAAACAACTTTAGCGTTGTCGCCAGCAAATACTTCGGAAACGATGTTGACAATTCCTTTGCCTTCTTCGACTGTCGACAAGTAGTTTTCCACATATGTGACCGAGCTGTTCGCCTCAGCAACCACTAGTACGTGGTTGAACAAGGAGACCTCTTCGTTGTCATGCAGGAAAAGCACTTGCAGAGGTTCTTCGATGACGACATTTTTCGGAACGTAGACGAACACGCCTCCGTTGACCAATGCCGCATGAAGGGCAGTCAGTTTATGTTCATCGACTTTTACGCCGTCTGTCATATAATATTTTTTCACAAGCTCGCCATGTTCGCGGGATGCTGTGAAAATATCCGTTAGGATGACGCCTTTTGCTTGTAAGTCCTCACTTAAGGAAACAAATGCAGGCGTATTATTATGTTGGATATAGATATTTTTCTGCTGTTCTTCATCGATTAGAGCCTTTGCTTCTTCCGGTAGATCAGCAAGTGTATGATAAACCGTATCTTCGGTCGCATGGACCGGAAATTCGGTGAAATTCCATTTATCGATTTTCGTTTTGTCTGGCTTTGGCAATGGAAGCTGTTCCACTTTCGCCAAAGCGTCTGCGCGGAAATCCGCCATCCAATCTGCTTCATTCATCTTCGCGGAATAGGAGCGGACATCCTGTTCGGTCAATGCCAACTTTGTTTCAACCGTCATTTTATCTCGTCTCCTCCTTTATGCTTCTTGCCCGACTGTCTCGTCTTCGATGCCAAGTTCTTCTTTGATCCAATCGTATCCTTGCGCTTCCAGTTTCTGCGCCAATTCGGCACCGCCGGATTTCACGACTTTCCCTTGCATCATGACGTGAACATGATCCGGAGTAATATAGTTCAGGAGACGTTGATAGTGAGTGATCATCAAGCAGCCGAACCCTTCGCCGCGCATTTCATTGATGCCTTTGGAAACGATTTTCAAAGCATCGATATCCAAACCCGAGTCAATTTCATCAAGAATGGCGAATTTCGGTTTCAACATCATCAATTGAAGAATTTCGTTCCGTTTCTTCTCTCCGCCCGAGAAACCTTCGTTCAGGTAACGCGTTGCCATATCTTCATCCATTTCAAGCAGTTCCATTTTGCTATCCAATTCGCGGATGAATTTCATAAGAGAAATCTCATCGCCTTCTTCGCGTTTTGCGTTGATAGCAGAACGAAGGAAATCAGCATTCGTTACTCCCGTGATTTCACTTGGGTATTGCATTGCAAGGAAAAGACCCGCATTTGCACGCTCGTCCACTTCCATCTCCAATACGTCTTCGCCGTCAAGTGTCACACTTCCGGAAGTCACTTCGTATTTCGGGTGTCCCATAATTGCTTGGGCTAAAGTGGATTTCCCTGTACCGTTCGGACCCATTATTGCATGGATCTCATTTGTATTGATCGTCAAGTTGACGCCTTTCAAGATTTCCTTGCCTTCAATTTCGACATGAAGATCTTTGATTTCTAAAGTTGCCATTCCAATACCTCCAATATGATCAAGTTGAACGAATACTCATTCCAAATTAGTATCATTCTAATCTTACCGTATAAACCCTTCTCATGCAAATCATTGAGAATTCCATTATTTTGACGGCATCTTTAATTCAAGCCATACGTAATGGGGAGATGATCCTATTATTTTATTTTCATTTATACTAGCCTTATTGAGAATCAAAATCAGTAAAAAAATGCCGACGGATCCAGCGTCGGCATGGTGAAGCTTTCTTATTGGGCTTCCATCGTTTTCGGTTCTTCGACGGATGCCTCGACTGCTGGGCTGAATTTATCGACAATAATCGCCAAAGCCCCGTCCCCAGTCACGTTGGTCGCGGTCCCAAAACTATCTTGCGCCATATAGAGTGCAATCATGAGAGCGATCATCGTCGGGTCGAAATGGAGCATCGATGCAAGCAGTCCAGTGGCAGCCACGACGGCTCCTCCCGGAACGCCCGGAGCTGCAATCATCGTGACGCCAAGCATGAGAATGAATGGCAAGTACGCATTGAATGTCACGGGCATATTATTCATCAGCATGACACCGATCGAACAGGAGACCAAGGTAATTGTGCTTCCCGATAAATGGATCGTTGCGAATAAAGGGATCGTGAAGTCAGTGACACGTTCCGACGCGCCTGTTTTACGGGCTTGCCGCAATGTGACAGGAATGGTGGCAGCGGATGATTGGGTACCGATTGCCGTCAAATAGGCCGGCACCATTGTTTTCATTAAAAAGAACGGATTGCGCTTGGAAAGTGAACCCGCAACCGTGTATTGGATCGTCAGCATAACCAAATGAAGTACGATGATCATGGCAAAAACGAACGCAAAAACGGATAACACCTTCGCGACTTCTCCGCTATACGTCATATTCAAAAAGATGCCGAAAATATGCACAGGCAGCAAGGGGATGATGACGTACGAAATCACTTTTTCAATCAAGACATTCAGTTCTTCAAACACCGCTAGCAAGGAAACACTTTTGATTGAGGCCATTCCGATTCCAAATAAGAAGGCTAAAATAAGAGCGGACATGACTCCCATGATTGGCTCCATTTCCAACTCAAAGAACGCAGTCGCAGCAGCCTTCCCTGCCTCTTCAACGACAGAAGCACCTGTACTATGGATAACGTTCGGCAAGATGAACGTTGCCGTGAAAAAAGCAAGGATTCCCGCGAAAATGGTGGATAGATAAGCAAACACAGTGGCAAGACCAAGCAGCTTCCCGGATCCTTTTCCGAGCTTCGCAATCCCCGGCGCGATGAAACCGATGATGATCAAGGGCACGACGAAATTAAGAAAACCGCCGAAAATCATATTGAATGTTGCAAACAGGCGTGTAAAGTTCGTTGCGAGCCCTTCATGTATTGTCGGAAGGAGGAGTCCCAATCCTACGGCCAACCCGATGGCAATCAGAATCCTCCCGATCAGACCAATTTTCCACTTCACTATATGTCCTCCTCAAATGTACAGTTGTATTATTTCATGAGCAAAATTACCTTAACACAACTTTATGGGCTTGGGAATAGTGTAAAAAACATTTGTATTTTTCAATCTTCACTTTTAACAAACAGCGAATGGAATGTCTAGTGGAGGAGGATTAGCCAATACAAAAAACTGTCTCGACACCGGGTTACCGGGTCGAGACAGCCAAGATGATTATGATTCTACTGGAACGACTGAGCCCTTCCACTCCTCAAGGATGAAATCTTGAATCTCTTTTGATTTCAATACCTCTACCAACGTTTTGATCGCATCTTTATTTTCATCACCTTCACGGACAGTGATGATGTTGACATAAGGGGAGTCAGTTTCTTCAAGTGCGATTGCATCTTCCAATGGATTTAAGCCTGCGTCAATTGCATAGTTTGAGTTGATGAGCAGTGCATCGCCTTCGTCATTTTTATACAGTTGAGGCATAAGAGCCGGTTCATAATTCGGATCGAATTGAAGATTTTTTGGGTTCTCCACGATATCATCCAATTCCGCTTTTACTTTCTCCACGTCGTCCTTCAATTTGATAAGACCTTTCTCTTCCAGCATAGCAAGCACACGACCGTGGTCAGCGACGGAGTTACTGATCAAGATAGTTGCGCCGTCTGGCAATTCTTCAAGGCTTTTATATTTTTTTGAATAAACGCCGATCGGTTCGATATGGATGGCGCCTGCATTGACAAATTCATAGCCAAAGTCAGCCATTTGACCTTCCATATACGGGATATGTTGAAAATAGTTCGCATCCAAAGCTTTTGCCTCTAAATCTTTGTTCGGCAATACATAATCTTGATAGGTTTCAATTTCCAGCTCAATGCCCTTTTCCTCTAATAACGGTTTGGCCTCTTCCAGAATAATCGCATGTGGTGTATTGGAAGCACCTACGACAAGCTTAGTCGCTTCTTCTTGTGTGTTATCTTCAGCTTTTTCTCCAACATCTGTTGTTTCTCCAGCATCCGTTGTATCTTGGCCACTCGTCCCCGCATCTTTCGTTCCGCAAGCGGCAAGAGATAGGACAAGTATCGCAAATAAGATCCCAGCTATTAACTTCTTCATCTACTTCATTCTCCTTTATTGTTTAGAATTTATGGTGAACAGGGGACCCGTTACAAACTGCCGACACTCAATCCGACTGTCTACAAGCTGTAACAAGGTTGCCTGTTGTTCCCTAACGTATTACCGTTTGTCCAACTGCTTGACGATCATGTCTCCAATGATTTGGATAATGAAGACGATGATCAATATTAATATGGTCGCCACCAACGTAACATCATTCCGGCCACGTTGAAAACCATCTAGATAGGCAAGGTTTCCAAGCCCTCCCGCTCCGATGATTCCCGCCATGGCGGTATATCCGACAAGCGCGATAGCGGTCACCGTAATACCTGAGACTAGTGCTGGCATGGATTCCGGCAGTAGCACTTTAAAGATGATCGTCCTTGTTTTTGCACCCATCGACTTGGCAGCTTCAATGACGCCTTTATCGATTTCCTGTAAGGCGATCAACACCATTCTGCCATAAAACGGTGCGGCCCCGATGATCAAAGCCGGCAACGCTGCATTCGGCCCACGCATCGTGCCGACGAGTAAAGTAGTAAATGGGATTAGCAATATGATCAGGATGATGAAGGGAATCGAGCGGAATATATTAACGAATGCGCCCGTCACGACGTTGACTGCTCTATTTTTCCATAGCTGCCCAGGACTTGATAAAAACAGCAACACGCCGAGCGCAATCCCGAAAACAAATGTGAAAAACGTTGAAATGGCTGACATATACATAGTCTCCATAGTCGCTTCCCACATTTTGTCCCATTTCACATTTGGAAACATTTCTTCAATCATTGCCGATCACCTCCGTCTGAACACCTTGCTCATGAAGATAGTGAATCGCCTCGGCAATCGGCTTCTTCTCACCAACAAACTGGAGGATCAGTGTCCCATAAGCTCCGCCTCGCGTCGTAGAAATATTGCCTTGCACAATATTGACTTCAATCGGAAACTTTCGGATGAGACTGGCGAGGACCGGCTGTTCCGTCCGTTCTCCAACGAAGACCAGTTTAATCAGTTCACCAGCTGGAATCTCTTTCTTCATATGACGTAAAGCTTGCTTTGCATCGGCCGGCTCCGTTAGTTGGGAAACGAAACGTTTGGTGATTTCAGCCTGCGGCGACTGGAAAACATCCAGGACGTTCCCCATCTCAACAATCTTCCCTGATTCCATGACAGCCACCCGATGGCAAATTTTCCGAATGACGTGCATTTCATGAGTAATCAGGACAATCGTCAGCCCTAACCGCTCATTAATGCTCGTTAACAGATCCAAAATGGAATCTGTCGTTTCCGGATCGAGAGCAGATGTCGCTTCATCACATAGGAGCACCTCAGGATCATTGGCAAGTGCACGGGCTATACCGACACGCTGTTTTTGACCACCTGATAATTCGGAGGGATAGGCATTTTCCCGACCTGTCAACCCTACCAGATCAATCAGTTCCTTCACTTTCCGTTCGCGATCCCCTTTTCGGACCCCTGCGATTTCAAGCGGGAACGCTATATTCTCTTTAACCGTCCGAGACCAGAGCAAGTTGAAATGTTGGAAAATCATACTTACCTTTTGCCGTGCCTCTCTCAACTCTTTGCCTTGAATTGCCGACATTTCCCGACCGCCTATGAAGACATTCCCACTGGTCGGCATCTCGAGGCCGTTCAGCAGACGGATCATGGTACTTTTCCCGGCTCCACTATAGCCGATGATACCGAAAATTTCTCCATCCGCAATTTCAAGCGACACGGAATCCACCGCTCGAATACGAGTTGAACCGGTGCCAAACTCTTTATTGACATCTGATAACCGAATCATCTTTTCACCTCTACAAAATCTATGACATCCGCTGAATAAAGAAAAAAACCTTCCCGCAGACGGCAGAAAGGCTTGACGTTTTCATTAGGAATGAATGTCCATCCGATCTCTCATCTTTCAAAGCGCGTTCGCTTTGCGTGATTTGGCACCATTTCACTTGCGTGACGGTTGCCGGGCTTCATAGGGCACTATCCCTCCACCACTCATAATAAGAGTAAACTATTCAAATGATAAATCAAAATTTAACATATGAACGCTCCAACTGTCAACTGATTTTCTCAAGAAGATATGGAACCGAATGGAAAGCATAGATCTTATGTTCAAGCCGGCCATCCTTCTGAATCAAAAGACAGGGAACACTTTCGATTTCATAGGCCAGTGCCAGAGACTGTTCGTAATTCAAATCTGCTTTGCCTATTGGTAAATCCGGTTTCATGGCTGTGACCACTTCCATCATCTTGCTGGCAACGGCACAGGTGCCACACATCGGCGTATATAAATAATAGACAGCCATTCGTGACTTCTCCATATGCATTTCCCATTGTTCTCGAGTCCAACTTTCCAATTGTTCCTCATTCCTTCAAAATAAAAATTCCGGGTGGATTTTAAAATCTGCACCAAGTAAAATCGTGGCTAATATCTTATAAGGGGTTTTCTCGACTTCCTTATATATTTTGTCGGTATATAAATGGATGAATTCAGGATACTCGCGTTTGAATAACGCTCGGATTTTCTCGCCCGATTCGTCCGCATCCAAAAATACAAAGACCTCGTATTCTTCGTAAGGTTCCACTAATTCTTCCAGTCGATACGTGCTGACCGTGCCGTTTGTACAAATGATCTGGACAGGCTCTGCCAAGACTTTCAAAAGGCGCTTTCGATCCGACCCGCCCTCGACGATGATGATTTTCATCTCTTCCATAGCACACATTCCCCCTGCCGGATTCGTACTATTTCAACGGATGCTTTCAATCAAGTTAGTTTCGGCGTATTGGCACCAGCTTATCACTTATGGAAGTAAAAGATCCGCTCTTTTACCGCTTTAACTGAAAATAAAGTCAAAGACGCCGACACGAGGGCGGCGTCATCTACTAATTATTCACCAACAGTCATTTCTTCGTACGCTTCTGCAGTCATCAGCGCATCCAACTGGGACGGGTCAGAAGCTTCCACGACGATCATCCATGCGCCTTCATATGGCGATTCATTCACCAATTCCGGGCTATCTTCCAATTCTTCGTTCACTTCCACAACTTTCCCGCTGATCGGCGCGTAAAGTTCGGAAACCGTCTTTACGGATTCCACACTGCCGAACGGCTCGTCCGCTTTCACTTCGTCTCCCACGGATGGAAGCTCGACGAAGACGATATCGCCTAGTTCAGATTGCGCGAAGTGTGTAATTCCGATACGGTATTTACCGCCTTCATCTTTTACCCACTCATGTTCTTCAGAATAACGCAAATCCTTCGGTGTGCTCATTTCTAACCCCTCCACAATAGATTCATTCCATTTAATTTTGACATACTCCTTGTATAAAGACAAGAAATGAAATTAGCTTCCCCAGACGTCCTGAAACTGCTCTTCCTTGAACCCCACCGTAGCTTTTTCAGCACTCGCGATGATCGGTCGCTTGATCAACATGCCATCGGATGCCAGCAAGCTGATCTTCTCGTCATCGCTCATCGTCGGCAACTTCTCTTTCAAGTTCAACTCCCGATATTTCATCCCGCTCGTGTTGAAGAATTTTTTTAATTCCAATCCGGACAGCCCGATAATGTTCCGCAATTCTTCTTCCGTTGGCGGGTTTTCAGCAATGTTCACCTCATTGAACTGAAATTCCTTCTCTTCCAGCCACTTTTTCGCCTTTCGGCATGTCCCACATTTCGGATAACCATAATATGTAAGCCCCATGAATTTGCACCTCCGTTTTCTCCAGTATACCAAAAAGCGCCCGGAACCTAAAAACGGATAGGTCCCGAGCACTGAAGTGAGGTCGACTTACACGATATATTTTTCCGCTTCGATCAGCTTTTCCGCCGCTTCCCGTTTTTTCGCAATGATGTTGTAAGGATTCGAGCGGGTCAATTTCCGCAGGGCGGATAGCATCATGCGCTGATTATCCCCTTCCACGGATGCCAATAATGTTTCTTTCGCGTCTTTCTCGATCGCTTCAAATGCTTCCTGGCAGAAGATTTGCGTATAGAGAATTTTTTGCTTCTCCTTCTCTTCCCCGTTCTTCGCAACCGCTTTTTCTGCGCGGAGCAACGCGGATTCCATGGCGAATAGGTTGTTAGCAATATCTGCAATGTTCACAAGCAGTTCCTGCTCCGTATCGAGTTTCGTTCCAAAACGTTGTGCCGCCATCCCCGCTGCCAACAGGCCAATTTTCTTGGCATTTTTTACAAGCACTTTCTCTTGAGCCAATGCCTCTTCGCCAATCTCATCTGGCATCGTCATGAGAAGTTCTTCTTGCAAGCCTTGTGCTTTTTGCAATAAAGGCAACTCACCTTTCATCGCCTTCTTCAAAAACGTACCCGGGACGATCATCCGGTTTATTTCATTTGTCCCTTCGAAAATCCGGTTGATACGGGAGTCGCGATAAATGCGTTCCACTTCATACTCCTGCATGAAACCGTAGCCGCCATGCAGCTGGACTGCTTCGTCGACGATATAATCGAGCACTTCAGATCCGACTACTTTATTGATGGAACATTCGATAGCATATTCCGCGATGGAAGCGGCCACGGCTTTGCCGTCTTTCTGCTGTTCCGGCGTCATTTGGCTATTGCGCTCCTCGAAATATCCAACTGTACGGTAAATCAAACTTTCTGTTGCGTAAAGCTTCGATGCCATTGTCGCCAGTTTCTCTTTCGTCAGATTGAAAGAGGAGATCGGCGTGTTGAATTGCTTCCGCTGGTTAGCATAAGTGATGGCAAGCTCCAATGCACGTTTCGAACCGCCGACCGTGCCGACTCCTAATTTATAACGACCGATGTTCAGAATGTTGAAGGCAATGACATGCCCCCGGCCGATTTCGCCGAGCAGGTTTTCCACCGGTACTTCGGCGTCTTCCAAAATGAGCGTCCGTGTGGAGGATGATTTGATTCCCATTTTCTTTTCTTCCGCCCCGACGGAAACGCCCGGGAATTCTCTTTCCACGATAAACGCAGAGAACTTATCCCCATCGATTTTTGCGTAGACGACGAACACGTCCGCAAACCCGGCATTCGTAATCCACTGCTTTTCCCCATTTAAAATATAATGCGTTCCCGCTTCATTCAATTTTGCTGTTGTCTTAGCACCTAATGCGTCTGAACCGGAGCCTGGTTCCGTCAAGGCATAGGCGGAGATTTTCTCCCCCGTCACCGAGTTCGGCAAGTATTTTTTCTTCTGTTCTTCATTACCGAACAGGACGATCGGCAATGTCCCGATTCCGACGTGCGCTCCGTGTGTGATGGAGAAGCCGCCCGCAACGGATATCTTTTCCGCAATTAGCGCGGAAGAAATCTTATCGAGCCCAAGACCATCATATTCTTCCGGTACGTCCGCTCCGAGCAATCCAAGGTCCCCAGCCGAACGGAGCAGCCGGACGGAATGCTCAAATTCATGGTTTTCTAATTTCTCCACCACGGGGAGCACTTCGTTTTTCACATAGTCTTCCGTTGTCTTTGCGATCATTTTTTGTTCATCTGTGAAATCTTCCGGAGTAAAGACGCGCTCCGCTTCCATATCCTCAATTAAAAAGGCCCCGCCTTTGATCAAATCATTTGTGTGCATTTTAGTCATCTCCGTTTCCTCCTTATATGGTATGGTCTTATAGCATTTCAAAGACGCCTGCTGCGCCCATGCCGCCACCGATGCACATTGTGACGACGCCGAATTGTTTCCCCTGCCGTTTCAGTTCATCTAATAGACGCACGGTCAGGATGGAGCCAGATGCGCCGAGTGGATGGCCCAGGGCGATTGCCCCGCCATTGACGTTGACTTTATCCATATCCAGACCGAGATGCCGGATGACTTGCAAGGATTGGGATGCGAATGCTTCGTTCAGCTCCCAAAGGTCGATGTCTTCCTGTTGAAGTCCTGCGATTTCGAGCGCTTTCGGCACTGCGACAATCGGGCCGATCCCCATCACTTCTGGCGGGACGCCTCCCACTGCAAACGAGCGGAATTTGGCGATCGGTTGCAACCCTTGCGCTTCCGCCACTTCCCGGTCCATCACCAGGACGGAACCTGCGCCATCCGAAGTTTGCGAGGAGTTCCCCGCAGTGACCGAGCCCGTTACTGAAAAGACCGGGCGCAATTTGGCCAACGTTTCCATATTGGTGCCAGGACGGACCCCTTCATCCATCGAGAACATGAATGTATCTTCTTTCAGCTTGCCATCATCCGTGAATGAATGCCGAGTCACTTCGACCGGCACGATGCCGGCGTCGAATTTTCCGGCTGCAATTGCAGCGGCCGCCCTTTCGTGGGAACGGACAGCAAATGCATCCTGGTCTTCACGGCTGACTCCATATTTCATCGCCACTTGCTCTGCGGTATGGCCCATCCCCATATAATACTCCGGAGCAGTTTCCACCAGCTTCGCATTGAGCCGTAACGTATTCCCGACCATCGGCACCATACTCATCGATTCCGCACCGCCTGCGATGATTGCTTGCGATGAACCGATCATGATCCGCTCTGCCGCATAGGCAATCGTTTGCAATCCCGAGGAACAGAACCGATTCACCGTAATGGCTGGAGTGGAATCGGGAAGGCCTGCCAACGCCCCGATGAGCCGCGCCACATTCATTCCCTGCTCCGCTTCGGGCATGGCACAACCGATGATGACGTCATCGATCGGTCCATCATAACCGCCCGCCCGTTTCAATGTTTCTTTTACTGCTATCGCCCCTAAATCATCCGGGCGGACGGTCGCTAACGATCCTTTGCCGGATTTTCCGACCGGTGTCCGGGCCCCTGCTACAATAACTGCTTCACGCATCGAAACTCCTCCTCTATTCCCATTAGTTACGAATCGAACAACGAAGGGTTCGATTTGCCTTAATTTCTGCGCCTTTTGCAGAAATTAAGGCACCCTCGCAATATTAGTTGTGAAATACTCTATTCCAAGGATTTGAATCCTGCTGGATTAGGTTAGTTACGAATCGAACAACGAAGGGTTCGATTTGCCGTATTTCTGCGCCTTTTGCAGAAATTAAGGCACCCTCGCAATATTAGTTGTGAAATACTCTATTCCAGGGATTTGAATCCTGCTGGATTAGGTTAGTTACGAATCGAACAACGAAGGGTTCGATTTGCCGTATTTCTGCGCCTTTTGCAGAAATTAAGGCACCCTCGCAATATTAGTTGTGAAATACTCTATTCCAGGGATTTGAATCCTGCTGGATTAGGTTAGTTACGAATCGAACAACGAAGGGTTCGATTTGCCGTATTTCTGCGCCTTTTGCAGAAATTAAGGCACCCTCGCAATATTAGTTGTGAAATACTCTATTCCAGGGATTTGAATCCTGCTGGATTAGGTTAGTTACGCAGTGGTTTTCCTTTTACGAGCATATGCTGCATCCGTTGTTGCGACTTCGGTTCCGCTACCAAACTTAAGAATGCTTCCCGCTCGAGATCCAACATATATTGTTCGTCGACTAGCGTTCCGAATGGCACTTTCCCTCCTGCCAATACGAACGCCAGCTTCTTGGCAATCTTGAAATCATGGTCGCTGATGAAACCGGAAAGCTTCATCGTTTCAGCCCCGAGTACCATCGTTGCGTAGCCCGAAGCTCCCGTGACCGGTATCTTTTCACGTTTCGGCGGTTGATAGCCATTTTCATATAAGGACAATGCTGCCTGTTTGGCATCGTAGATTAGATGGTCCGGATTGATACTCAACCCATCCGCGAAGTCCAAGAAATTATTCTCTCTCGCTTCTTCACCTGACGTCGATACTTTCGCCATGGCAATTGATTCGAATACTTTATTTACAACATTTTGATAATCAACCGTGACGCCGTTCGGAAGGCCTTTCAAATGCTTCGCATACAGGTTGACGTTTCCGCCTCCGCCCGGAATCAAGCCGACACCCGCTTCAACAAGCCCCATATACGTCTCCATCGACGCTTGGATATGGGCTGCCGGCAAACAGACTTCCGCGCCGCCGCCAAGTGTCATTTGAAAAGGTGCCGCTACGACCGGTTTTGTCGAATATTTGATTTTCATCATGGCTTTCTGGAATGTGCGGACGACGAAATCGAGTTCGAATATATTGTCATCTTGCGCTTCCATCAGAATCAAACCGAGGTTCGCACCGACACAGAAGTTCTTTCCTTGGTTGCCGATGACGAGGCCTTTGTAGTTCTGTTCCACTTCATCTATCGCATAATTGATCATTTGCAAAATATCCAAACCGATCGCATTCGATTGTGAATGGAATTCCAGCAGGGCAATGCCGTCCCCTAGGTCGATCAGGCTCGCTCCGGAGTTCTTTTTAATGACCCCATGCTTCTTTTTATACCGTTTCAAATCAATTACCTTTTCATTGACGGGGACGGGTTGAAATCCCTCGCCATCGAAATAGTACAGATCACTGTCTTCTTCTCTATAGAAAGATTGATAGCCTTGATCAAGCAAGCTTTGGACGAATGGCGGAATCTCATATCCTTCCTCTTTCATCTTCGCGACGGATGGCCCCACACCGATTGCATCCCAAATTTCGAATGGACCTTGTTCCCAGCCAAAGCCCCATTTCATCGCATTGTCGATAGCTACGATGTCATCCGCAATCTCTCCAGTTAGCTGAGCTGAGTAACGGAGCGTCGGAGCGAGTATATTCCAGAGGATTTCACCCGTCCGGTCATTCGCGTACACAAGGGATTTCACTTTATTCGAAAGCCCTTTTTGCTGTTTCGCCATTTCAATTGAAGGCGTTTTCAACTTTTTAGTAGGTTCGTATTCCAACGTCGCTGGATCGATTTCCAAAATCTCTTTCCCTTTCTTCCAATAGAATCCTTGTTTTGATTTGGCCCCAAGCCAGCCGTTTTCAATCATTTTTTTCATGAATGCCGGGACTTCGAATACTTTCTGCTCTTCGCCCTCCGTCTGATCATAGACATTTTTTGCGACATGCATGAATGTATCCAATCCGACAACATCGAGTGTCCGGAACGTCGCGGATTTCGGCCGGCCAATCAAAGTGCCCGTAACCGAATCGACTTCCCCGATCGAATAGCCGCGTTTCTCCATTTCCTGTAATGTGATCAAAAGACCGTACGTCCCAATCCGATTCGCAATGAAGTTCGGCGTGTCTTTCGCTATGACGACCCCTTTTCCGAGCCGGTCTTCTCCGAATTTCGTCATGAAATCCAATACTTCCGGGCTTGTCGAGCTTGCGGGGATGATTTCAAGCAACTTCAGATAGCGCGGCGGGTTGAAAAAATGCGTGCCGAGGAAATGTTTTCGAAAATCTACCGAACGTCCTTCCGCCATCGCTTCGATACTGATACCGGATGTATTGGAAGTGATGATTGTCCCCGGTTTCCGGACCGTTTCAATTTTTTCATATAATGCTTTTTTCACTGCAAGGTTCTCAACGACGACTTCGATGATCCAGTCGACCTCTTTCAGTTGTTCCAGGTCATCTTCCAAATTTCCCACTGCAATGAGGGAGAGGTTCTTCTTCGTAGTGAGCGGTGCTGGCTTTTGCTTCAACAAATTCTGTTTCGCAGCTGCCGCTATTTTATTCCGCACTTGCGGATGGTCGAGTGTCAGACCTTTCGATTCCTCTTCTGCAGTCAATTGCTTTGGAACGATATCCAGAAGCAGGACCGGTATCCCTATATTCGCAAGATGTGCTGCGATGCCCGACCCCATGACGCCTGAGCCCAATACGGCCGCCTTTTTAATTTGATAAGTCACGTGCGATGCCCCCTATTCCTTCATTTGAATGAACACTCATTCATTTATTGGGTAAAAAAAAATATCAATTACGCCTCGGCGTAATTGCGTCCAGATTTTGAATTGCGCTTGCGCAATTAACTCCTTGCAAAATCTGTGACATCCGCCGGAGGCTTTATCTTCGTTCAGCGTATTTGAACACCCACTATACAGTAATCAATACTGCTTTCATCTAGCCACCTACAGAGGTGGAGGTTTTCGCTGAATGAAGATAAACGAACTCTATGTCTCATATTGTAAATCACTTTCACCATTTTCGCAATATTAAATCGCAAAATTGTTTTTTTAAAATAATTCATAGCTAGTAAATGAGAAGCCTACCAAATCCGGAGGAAAGCATTTCTATTCCTCCCCCTCAGAAAAAATTGTACACTATATACATAGAAAGGGAGGGGCTTATGAATGAAACCGATCACAACAGAAGAACAATTCAATGAAGTGATTACAGGCGATGGAAAATCGCTGATCAAATTTCAAGCGGGCTGGTGTCCGGATTGCACACGGATGGATATGTTTATCGATCCGATTGTGGAAAAGTACGATATGTATACATGGTATGAAGTGGACCGGGATGTGTTGCCTGAAATCGCTGAAAAATATGATGTTATGGGAATCCCGAGCTTGCTCATCTTCAGCAACGGGGAAAAAGAGGCGCATCTTCATAGCGCAAATGCCAAATCACCACAACAAGTTACGGACTTCCTTGATTCCGTAACGAAATGATCTGAAGTCGTCAGCAATGGCTGGCGGCTTTTTCTGTGCCGACCATGATAGATTCCTACTTTACACAGGCTGAACAAAAGTGGAAAAATGAAGTATAATGAGGAAAATAAGATAGGGGGTGTGGAAATGGATTATGAGAAAGAAATAGAACGGTTAAAAGGGATCATCCAATCCTATGAAAAACTGATAGCGGAAACGACCGTTCCTATCATCCCTTCCATAGTGGACAATACGCTGCTAATTCCGGTTACGGGGCATTTGGTAGAAGAACGATTCCACTTGATACAATCCCATGTCCTGAATTACATAGGAAAATATAGAGGGTTCAATTGTGCTGTCATTGATTTTACGGGGGTGGGCCGGGAAGAAGTCGCTGATTTAGACTACCATATACTCGCGGTGGAAATCGGACAATTGAATGCCGCCTTGAAATTGATGGGGGTCCGTCCGATTTATGTCGGCTTTAATCCTCAATTGGTACGGGAAATTGTTGCAGCAGGCGTCCATGTCGATATTGAGACGTATGTTAACTTTAAAATGGCCCTCTCCGAATTGCTGAAGAACGGGAAAGAACTCCATTCTTCCTTCTAAAGTTATGGTGGAGGTGATCCATTTTTGAAGAAGGTATTGAATGTTCAGGGAAAGTCCCAATATGAAGCAGATATCAAAGAAAATTTACGCCCTTCGTCTTGCGGACCCGTCACCGCCTATGTCCTATTGCGACATTTGTTGCCCGACACGCCTCCTCATCAAGTGAATGATTTGTATCGGTTGCTCGGCTCAACCAAAATCGGCCTGTTCAAATGGCGATTCCTTCGTAATATGCGAAAGCTTCTTGGATCTGGATGGCAGGTGGCGGAATGCGGAATTGAGGAAGTCCAACGCCAGATTTCCGCAGGCCGGCCGGTAGCCGCCAAATTCGATAAATGGTTTTCCTGGAAATGGCGCGGCCAATATACGTTCGACTACCATTGGGTGCCAATCATCGGCTACGAGCGGACAGAAGACGATATCCTCCTGATCGTCCACGATAACGGGAGCCGCCGGAGCGAAAGCCGAGTTCGCCAAGTGTCGTATCGGCAAAACCGGTCCATCCTCTCTTTCATCAAAATCGAACCCGTCACAAAATGAAAAGATTCCCCCAAAATCGTGAGGGAATCTTTTTTAGTGTTCTATATAATCCAATGCCTGTTTCAACGTAGCAAAACTCCGGATCCGTCCAAACGACAATCCGAGGTTGACCATCGTCTGGGCAATGGCGGGGGAAATCCCGCTGACAATCGGATTGATGCCTAACAAACACAGCGCGTCAAATAAATGGAAAAGTTGTTGAGCCACGAAAGTGTCGGTAGTCTGCAACCCGGAAAGATCGATGATCAAGTATTCCAATTGTCGGTTCGCTGCGTTCTGCAGAACCCGTTCTTGCAGAATTAGAGCCCGATCATGATCAACCGTGCCGATCAAAGGCAGGATGGCTGTCTCGTCGTTTATAGATACGATCGGGACAGATAATTCCGTAATGAGGGTTTGTGACAACTTTAATACTTCCTTCTCGTAGCGGACGAAGGGGACGCTGAAAAAGTAAGTGACATCATTGACCGTACTATCGAGCAGGCTGATGAGATCATACATCTGGGCCGCACTGACATCCGCTGCCAGCGCCTCATGCTTCAATACGGTGCCGATGATGTTGCGATAATTCGGGACTTCCCGCAGCATCATATCCAACGTGATCGTTTGATATTTGGCAAACTCGGTTCCCGCTTCTTCTCCCCATTCTTTCAACTTATCAATCCGTTCGTTCTCGTCCCTTACTAAGGAGCGGGCGTACAGCTCCACCAAGCTTGTACGGAACGGGTATAATTCCTTCTCCAGTAACTGCATGGAAGGGTATCGTTTATTCTGACTCTCCGTTATGACAAAGGCCAACTGAGGAGCCTGCTCCAAGAGCTTTTGGCTGAGCCTTTCCAGAAATTCTTTCATCCAATCATTCCTCCTCTACCTGACGGAAAAGAGTGCATCCGCTTGCTTGACGACCATTGAATAGCCCTCTTGTTCAATCCGTTCCCTCAACCTCTCATCATAAACGGGGATCAGCAAATCTTCAATGGGATCGTTCATTTCCAAACTGCAATTGATTTCCGCTAATTGTCTGGATAAATGAAGCATATCCAAGTCCGTTTCAATCTTTTTGCGCATGGCCGGGGTCAATTCGTGGAGGGCTTGCAGGACACCTTCCACCGATTCGTATTCCTTGATCAGCTTAAGTGCCGTTTTCGGCCCGATCCCTCTCACTCCAGGGTACCCGTCGCTCGCATCCCCAGTGAATGCTTTTTTGTCGATGAACTGTTTCGGCTGAATGCCGTACTCCTCTTCAAAACGTTGATCCGTGAACAGATCATAGACATTATAACCCTTTTTCGTAAAGGCGATTCGCACATTCGGACGTAATAATTGAAGAAGGTCTTTATCGCCCGATACGATGGTGATGTCCGCCTTTACGCTCCAATTTTCGACGAAAGAACCGATCAAATCATCCGCTTCCATTTGCGGGACGCCATAGCTTTTCCAGCCGACCAATTCAGTGAAGTTCCGGGCCATGTCAAATTGCGGAAGAAGTTCAGGAGCCGGGGCCGGACGATTCGCTTTATAGCCATCAAATAGATCATTGCGGAACGTATGCGCCCCCATATCCCAACAAACGGCCAGATGGGTCGGTTTGAATAGCGACACGGCCGTCATCGTATGCCGGGCAAATCCCTGGATGCCATTCGTCGGGATGCCCGCCGCATTCGGAAAAAATTGTCCCATCGGCGCAGTCGCAAAAAAAGAACGGAATAGAAGAGCCATTCCGTCGACTAGTAAAATATGCGGTTTTTCTTTAGTTGTCATTTTGCATTCCCCCACACTCTATCTCTCTCTTTCATTCTACCGCTTTTTAGAGTCCGGGTGGAGGAATGTGCCTATGCTTTGTTTGCTTGCGTTCGGCTGGCGGTTGATTGCACTCGGGCGCAGGTTCCTTTCACTCGCGGGGAATTTGCTTGCACCCGCCGGTTGGTTCACTTGAGTTTAGGCTACCTAGCACTCATAGGCTGTTTCATTGCCCCCTCACCTCAGTTTCAAGTTCACATCGCCAGAAATATAAGAAGGATATCCTTGAATTTTAAAGGTAAGCGGGTTCGCAAACGGCTTATTTGGGAGTCCCATTCGTTTCGGTATGCCAGCCTCCCCTCCCCCTGTCCACCATTCCAATGTATACTCCTTCCCGTCCGCATCTGTAAAATCGATGCTGAGCGGCGTATGGATGAATCCCTTCTCGCCCCGGAAATCGAATTGCATCGTCCCATTTTCGATACGAAGATTGCTGAAGCGTCCATCTTTCGGTTGACGCAGCAATTGTTGGCGCTCTGTATCAATCACCACGGCCGTCTCCTCTTTCTTCATTGCCATTAACTTTCCGAACTGAAGATATAACTGATCCGCTTCTTCAAAGTAGTTGCTTTGCAAATAAAATGTTTGTCGGTTCGGCTCGTCTTCCACACCGCTGCCCGTCACTCCGTTTTGAATGGAACTCCAGACACGGCCCTTCCCATCCACAATACGCAAATCCTCGAAACCGAAAATCTCCATTGTGTTCGCCGGGTCAAACTCCACTTCAATCGCGGTTCTGACAGGGCTGATGACCACGTTCCGGATGGTGATCGACTGACCTTCCACCATGACCGTTTCATTCACTGCATATTTTATGTCCTCCACGTCCGACTCGATCGTAAACGGCAGCTTAAGACTAAGCTCCTCCCCATAGCCGTCCATCACTTTTATTTGCAGAAGGACATCTTTTGTAGGCAGCGGACCTTGGAATGAGATTTCAAGGGAATTCGTAGATACGTTTTTCTCATATTGATCATCGTAGTTATGTGACATGCTACCCCAGTCCAAGTCTTCTCCATTTGCTCCTGTCAGTTCAAATTTCTCAATGAACCCTCGCGCCCCTTCCAGTTCTAATGTATAAAACACGACCAGATTCGTTTGGTCGGCAATGATGCCTTCCAATGTTGCCCGGACACCCGCCGCTTCATCCGTAACACCGACAGCTTGGTAATGCTCATGGCGGATGGCCGATTGCAGCCCTTCATTATCCGCGATGAGGGCGACGATTTTGTCCATGCCGGGCAGAGAGGCCACTGCATTCGCGAAAGCCGGGGATACTCGGATTGATGTCACAAATGCGACAACCAAAACAGCTGCGACGATTGCCGACCAAAACCCCTTTTTGCCAGTCAGGCGTTTTTTGCGCTTCTCCTGTTTCGCCCGTTCAAATCCCGTCCGGATAGCCGCCTGCAAACGATCCTCCGGGATACGTTGTTCCATGATTTCCTCTTTCCATTTCTCCAATCGCTCTTCCTCAACGGACATGACGCCTCTCCCCTTTCCCTTCCATAAATGAACGCAACTGTCTAAGCGCTTTGTACAACCTTGTTTTGACTGTCCCTTCCGGCGTAGATGACATTTCTGCAATATCTTTGATTTTGATATCGTGTATGTACTTCAAGTGGACAAGGTCCCGTTCTTCTTCCGTTAACTGCGCAAGGGCCTCCTCCACCTCCAAATACGTGTAGTCTTCACTGATCCCGGTTTGCAAATGAGCTTCGTCGTCAGTCACGATACGCTTCCGCAGCTTCAGCGTATCATTACAGTAATTGATCATGATGCGGATCAGCCATGTCTTGATGTATTCGGGTTTTCTCACTGTCCGGATCTTTTCAAATGCCCGATATGTTACCTCTTGAACGGCCTCCAATGCCTCTTCTTCATTTTTCAAATAGGCAAGCGCCGTCCGGTATAGGGCTTCCTTATGCAAATATAGCAGTGACAAGAAAGCATCCTCATCCCCTGAAATCGCTTTTTCTGCTAGTTTCACTTCCATTCCATCCACCTTCTTTCCACTCCTATATATTAGACCGGGAGATGCCAAAAAAGTTTTTCTTTTTTTTATATGTCAAAATCCTGAGGAGCCCGCCCGTTTCCCTTACCGCTTACATACGATAAAAGGAAGTGCTTAAGAAGGATGTGAAGGAATGGTCAACATGCAGCCAGATAATTTTGGCGAAGAGATGTGGTATCCGCAGTTGCCGGAAGGCTATCCCCAAGGCGCCTCCAGCCCGGGAGGAGATCCGTATTCGTATGATGATTGGTATTCGGGGCAAGGCATGCCGGGGATGTCGTCAGCTGGATTTTATCCCGGCCAAAGTATGTCAGGATATCCTTCGGGAGGTCCGTTCACTGCGCAGCGGATTCCAGGACTTTCACCGGGCCGCGGCGGGTTCCCCGGATTTCCACCAAGTGGCGGAGGCTTTCCAGGTCAAGGCATGCCCGGGTTTCCTCCGAGCGGCGGAGGCTTTCCCGGACAGGGCGTTCCGGGATTCCCACCGGGTACTGGGTTCCCGCCAGGCGCCGGATTCCCTGGGCAAGGAGGACCTCCGGGTGGCGGGTTAGGGCAGCAGGCACCTACAACGGCCCCGCCGAACTATACGCCGGCTTATCCGGAAACCCAACTATTTGCAGTCGACCCAGGCGGCATCAGGCGTTGTCTTTTCCGCTTCACCTTTATCTGGCTTTCGAGAAGGCAAGGGTTCTGGTTCTTCCCGGTATTCGTCGGTCGGAATTCGGTGGCGGGCTATCGCTGGCGCAGCCGACAAAGACGTTGGGAATATTTCGGGATTGACCTGAACCGCATCGATGCGTTCACTTGCTAATTGAGATTCAGAAGTAAACAGGATAACTCCCCCTTCACATCGAATCTATCGAGTATAGAGATCGATTGTTGATGGGGGTGTTTTTATGAAGGTGAACGAAGTATTCAATCAATGGCGGACCGAACCGTCTTTACCTGCTTCATTGAAAAAGGAATTGAACCGAATTGCAGGTGATGCGGCGGAGGTGGAAGAACGGTTCTATCAGTTTCTCTCCTTTGGGACAGGCGGAATGCGGGGATTACTCGGGGTTGGGACGAATCGCATCAATATTTTCACGATCCGGCATGTGGCGGAAGGACTTGCCCTTTTTATCCGACAGCAAGGTAAAGAGGCAATGGATCGGGGAGTGGTAATCGCCTATGATACGAGGCGTTTTTCCAAAACCTTTGCGCTGGAAACAGCAAAAACGATAGGGAAGTATGGGATTCGCGTGTTGGTATTCAGAGAAAGCCGACCGACCCCTGAGTTGTCGTTTGCAATCCGGAATTTCGGCACAGCCGCGGGTGTTGTGATTACCGCGAGCCATAATCCCGCTGCCTATAATGGTATTAAAGTGTACGGCAGCGATGGGGGGCAGCTTCCTCCCGAAGCGGCAGACCAGATTGTCTCGCATATGCAAAAAGTGAAGAACCTCTTTTCCATCCAAGTCAGCGATGGAAACGAACTGCTGCAAAGCGGGATACTGCAGTTTGTGCTGGAGGAAGTAGACGCTGCCTACCAACAAGCCCTTTTATCACTGAGGGAAAATGAACTGCCCGAAGACCAACTATCCATCGTCTACACGCCGCTGCACGGCTCCGGCCATATGCCTGTCCTGGAAGGGTTGCGGAATTTCGGTTTCACGCAAGTGTCCGTCGTCTCGGAACAGGAATTGCCCGATCCCGATTTTCCGACGGTTGCCTATCCGAATCCCGAGGAGCGGGACGCGTTCAAGCTCGCCATCCAACTGGGGCGCGAACGGAAAGCAGAATTGCTTTTGGCGACGGATCCTGATGCCGATCGCCTCGGTGTAGCCGTCCGCGACGGAGAGGGGGACTATCAATTGCTCAGCGGCAACCAGCTTGGCGCCCTGCTTCTTCACTACATCTTGTCCCAAAAAGAGAGCAAAGGGACGCTTCCCCGAGATGGTGTTGTTTTAAAAACGATTGTTACATCCGAATTGGGACGGGCCATTGCGGAGAAATTCGGCGTGGAGATGGTCGATACATTGACGGGATTCAAATTCATCTCGGAAAAGATAGAGGAATACCGGAGCGGCGGAACACGAACATTTCTGTTCGGCTACGAAGAAAGCTATGGTTATCTGATCGGGGAGTTTGTTCGGGATAAAGATGCGGTACAAGCCGCTCTTTTGGCAGCGGAAATGGCGGCTTACTTGAAAGCATCAGGCAAGTCCATGATTGATGCCCTCTCGGAACTGTACGAAGAATTCGGCCATTATATGGAGTCCTTGCATTCCATTACGCTTACAGGAAAAGAGGGGCAGGAAAAAATCCAGCAAATTATGGAATCATTCCGGATGGAACCCCATCGCTTCCTCCGAAACTCAGCCGTACGCTGCATCGAAGATTACAAACTCCGTTCCCGGCGGTGGGCGGACGGCACAGTTGAAACTCTAGAGCTCCCCGAAGCGGATGTCATCAAACTGATCGGCGAGGACGGCTCATGGGTTTGCGTCAGGCCTTCCGGTACGGAGCCGAAATGCAAATTCTATTTCGGGGTGCATCAACCTACGGCGGAAGAGGCGAAATCCACATTGCTTCTCTTGGAGAACGATGTCATGCACAATGTGAACTCCGCGTTTTCTTGACGTCGCCCTTATTCATCGGCTAGGCTGGTATGCCACTTCCAAGCAGTCCTGATCATATCGGGTAATTTGTATGTCGGCTGCCAGCCAAGCCTCTCTTTGATCTTTTCATTCGAAGCGACTAAATAGGCGGGGTCCCCCTGCCTTCTCTCTTCAAACTTAACGTCGGCTTTTCTGCCAGTGATCGCCTCGCAAACCTCGATGACTTCCCCGACGGAAAAACCCGCCCCATTCCCGACATTGAAAACTTGTGCCGCCACTGTACCTCCCAGCAATGCTTCCAACGAGGCGAGATGGGCATGTGCCAAGTCGGTCACATGCACATAATCCCGGATGCAAGTGCCGTCCCTCGTCGGATAATCGGTGCCGTAGACGGATACGGATTCCCTTTCCCCGAGCAAATGTTGCAAGACAATCGGGATGAGATGCGTCTCGGGCGTATGCATTTCCCCGATCCTGCCGTTCTCATGCGCACCGCCTGCATTGAAATAACGCAGCGCGACGTAATTCATGCCGTAGCTCCGATGGTAGTCCTCCAAGATTAACTCGACCATTCGCTTGGATCGGCCATAGGGATTGATCGGCCGGACAGCGGCTTCCTCCGTTATTTTCCCCCCGTCCGGGATTCCGTAGGTGGCGGCGGTGGAGGAAAAGACGATTTTATCCACCTGATTTTCAAGCATCACTTGCAATAGCTGTAACGTCGCCCCTACATTATTCACATAATACTTCTGCGGATTTGCGACCGATTCGCCGACAAGACTTGCAGCCGCAAAGTGGACAACCGCTGCAATCGGATACTTTGTAAAAATAGAATGGAGCAAGTCCCGATCAGCCAAGTCTCCCTCGATGAAAATCGCTTTCTCATTCACCAACCGGCGAAAGCCTGTCGATAGATTATCCAACACAATCACGCTTTCCCGTTCCACAAGCTCTTCCACGAAATGGCTGCCAATATATCCGGCACCTCCAATAACGAGAATCATGGTTGGAACGCTCCGGTTTCTTCCTGCAAGAAAGTTCGCATCAGTTCGATCACACCTTGCTTCAATTCAGGCCGATCCAGCGCAAAAGCCAGTGTCGTTTCAATAAAACCAAGTTGTTCGCCCACATCAAACCGGCGACCTTTGAATTCATAGGCGAACACATCCTGTATCCGGTTCAACCGCTCAAGCGCGTCCGTCAGTTGGATCTCCCCGTTTTTCCCTACAACTCTCTCCTCCAGGAAGTGGAAGATTTCCGGCGTCAAAATATAACGTCCAATGATGGCTAAATTGGACGGCGCCTCTTCCATTGCGGGCTTTTCCACTAGCCGTTTCACTTGGATCAGGCCCGACTTCCTCGAAGCCGGATCGATCACGCCATATTTATGGATATGGCGCACATCCACTTCCTGGGCCCCGATGATCGTGGACCGTACCTTGCAAAATCGATCCATCATTTGCTTCAGGACCGGCACGTCGCTTTTCACAATATCATCGCCTAACATGACACCGAACGGCTCGTTCCCGATGAATTTCCGGGCGCACCAAATGGCATGCCCTAAGCCAAGCGGTTCCTTTTGCCGGATATAATGAATGTCCACGGCCGCGGACTCCAATACTTTCTCCAGCAGCTCGTATTTTTGTTTCTTCAGCAAATTGGCTTCCAATTCAAAGGCGTTGTCGAAATGATCTTCAATGGCCCGTTTTCCTTTTCCCGTGACGAAAGCCCCTTTCCCTTTTAAAACATATAGAATCGTCGCGAAGATGATCCGGATATCGAGCCACAAGGAACAGTTCTCCACATAGTACCGGTCCAGTTTGATCTTTTGACCATGATTGATTTCCGATCGTCCATTCACTTGCGCGTACCCGGTCAATCCCGGTTTCACGAGCAGCCGTTTTGCCTGGCTTTCATCGTAAAACTCTGTAATCTGCGGAATTTCCGGGCGGGGTCCGACCAAACTCATCGTACCGTGGAGCACATTGAACAATTGCGGCAACTCATCCAGGCTATACTTCCGTAATATCTTGCCGATCGGAGTGACGGCTGAATCCGTACCCCCTTTGAATTGGAAATCGTCCGGCACCCCCTCTTCCCAATCATATGCGTGCCGCTCTTCATTATGTACAGAAACTTTCATGGTCCGATATTTCAGGATCCGAAATCGACTGTTATGAATCCCGGTTCTCGTCTGAACGAAAAAGACGGGCCTTCCTGAACATAGGACTATCAAAATCGGCAATAAAATAAATAAAGGCAAAAAACAAAATATCAATAGAAGACTGCCGATGATGTCCAACGCCCTTTTCATTCCGCCCCGCTTACATGGCTTGTGCATCTTCCAATCAAACCCGCCCTGCTGTCTCGCCTCCACCGCCATCCCCTTTTTCCGGTTGTCCTATCATCGACCCATGTCGGGATAGATCCTTGTCTGACAAGCTGGCGAAACCCCCGCCCGACCATGATTTATATTATGGCAAGTCTAGTGATTTTAGAACTTTCAAATATGCCAAAAGGCACCAGCCAAAGCCGGTGCCTTTTGGTCAATAGTATTCACCTGTCTGTGCGAATCGCTTAATACGATCGCCGATTTCATCACGTACCTGTTGAAAAACCCGCCACTTCTCCACTTCGTTCCCTTCCGCTTTGGCCGGATCATCGAATCCCCAATGAACCCGCCTTACATGGGAAGGGGTGACGGGACATTTGTCTGCCGCATCACCACAAAGGGTGACGACCAGATCCGCATTGTACAGTATATCGGGATCGATAATATCCGAGGTTTGATTCGTAATATCGATTCCGACTTCTCGCATTGCTTCAATTGCTTTCGGGTTCACCCCATGGGCTTCAATGCCGGCGCTGAAAATGTCCCACTCGCTGCCCAGGTGATGCTTCCCCCAACCTTCCGCCATTTGGCTGCGGCAAGAATTACCCGTGCATAGGAAATACAATACCTTTTTCTGCATTTGTTCTTATCCTCCGATCCGTAACCAGATATACAACCCGGTCAATGTGATGAACAAGGTAGGAACCGTTAAAATGATGCCTGTCTTAAAATAAGTGCCCCACCCGATCTTTACGCCCTTTTGTGACAAGACATGCAGCCAGATCAATGTGGCCAACGAACCAATCGGTGTAATTTTCGGTCCTAAATCGGAACCGATCACATTCGCGTAAATCAAAGCCTCCCGCATCGTGCCGGAGGTAGCCGTCTCCGCAATCGCCAGTGCATCAATCATGACAGTCGGCAAATTGTTCATGATGGAAGAAAGGAATGCGGCGATGAATCCCATGGAAATCGTCGCAATGAACAGTCCCTGTTCCGATGCCATTTGGATGACATCCGCCAAAACACTCGTCAAGCCTGCATTCCGCAATCCATACACGACGACATACATTCCGATAGAGAAAAAGACGATTGACCAGGGAGCCCCTTTGACGACTTTTGCAGTTTGAACGGAAGAGCTCCTCCTTGCCATCGCCAAGAAAAAGAGCGCGACGGCACCCGCGATGAAGGAAACCGGAACCCCGATGAATTCACTGGAAAAATAGCCGATGAGCAATATGCCCAACACAAACCAGGACAAGCGGAACATCCGCAGGTCCCGGATTGCCTCTTTCGGCTGCTTCAATGCAGATACATCGTAATTTGCCGGGATGTCCTTTCGGAAAAAGAAATAGAGCACGAGGAGACTCGCAGCGAGCGCAAAGAAGTTCGGGACGATCATCCGGGAAGCGTATTCCACAAACCCGATATTGAAAAAGTCCGCCGAGACAATATTGACCAGATTGCTGACGACAAGCGGCAACGAAGTCGTATCGGCGATGAACCCACTCGCCATAATATAGGGAAATATCATTCTGTCTTTAAAGTTCAAGTTCCGGACCATCGCCAATACGATCGGCGTCAAGATCAACGCCGCCCCGTCGTTCGCAAACAAAGCGGCGACGATGGCACCAAGAATCGTGACGTAGACAAACATCCGCACGCCGCTGCCATTCGCGAACCGTGCCATATGTAAAGCCGACCATTCAAAAAAACCGATCTCATCTAAAATGAGCGAAATGATGATGATTGCAATAAAGGCCAATGTCGCATTCCATACAATCCCCGTGACGTCCACCACATCCTGGAAATCCACCACACCAAGCAGCAACGCAATCACCGCCCCAATACAAGCAGACCAGCCGATCGATAACTGACGAGGCTGCCAAATGACAAAAACTAAAGTTACCAAAAAAAGTATAGGTGCCACTACAACTACATTCAACCCAATGTCTCCCCTTCACTCACAACTAATACGTAAATCTTTTGTCTTCAAATCATGGACGGACGCCTCCTGGCTTGGAAGCTGATCCAGGATTCGCTGGATAAAGGGATACTCCGCATGCTCGCGATTTATGGAATAGAAGATCCACTGACCGCGACGCGCTTCCCTCACCAATCCCATCTCCCGCAACTTCCTTACATGCTGACTGATCGCCGGCTGACTCATCTCAAAAATCGCGACAAACTCACAAACACAACAGTCATGGGACTGCAACAATTTCATCATCGTTAACCGAGTCGGATCCCCGAGCAATTTTAGCAGTCGGGAAGCACTTTGAATGTCAATCAACCTCACCACGACCTTTCTTTTGATAGTATATAAGCATATGCTTATATATACAATGGAATTTTGAAGAGTAGGGGTATTTTCTCAGTGGATATGGCGAGGCATGAGAGTTTTGGCCGGTACCAGGACAGATTCCGCCGGCTCCATGACAGTTCCTACGATTGCCCTGACAGTTTGGGGATTTGCCATGACAATTTCACTAGGGCATGACAGTTTTGACCCGCCCCATGACAGTTGCTCTGATTGCCCTAACAGTTTCAAGAATTGCCATGACAGTTCCGTCGGGACATGATAGTTTTGATCCGCGCCATGACAGTTGCTCCGATTGTCCTGACAGTTCGAGATTTTGCCAGGACAGTTCCGTCGGGGCAGGACAGTTTCAGCTCGCGCCATGACAGTCTCGGTGATTGTCCTGACAGTTCGAGATTTTGCCAGGACAGTTCCGTCGAGGCAGGACAGTTTCGGCTGGCTCCATGACAATTGCTCTGATTGTCCTGACAGTTTGGCAATTTGCCAGGACAATTCCACTAAAACAAAAAACTCCCGCAGCAGCAGGAGTCCACTTTCATTCTACTATAAGAAGATTTATTCAATCATTGGATGGCCAGGCAAGCCTCGGCACAACGGCGGCAGGCTTCTGCACAGCGCTGACAATGATCATGCTCATGGTGGGCACATTCTTCGGCACAACGGGTACAAATATCCGCACACAATTTGGCAATTTCTTTGATGAATGGGCTATTGCGCGTAATCGCTTGAGACATCAAAGCACAAATATCGGCGCATTCCCGGTCCAACCGGATGCATTCTGCCATCATTTTCACATCTTCTTCCTGCAAGCAGGCATCGAAACAGACGTTGCACGCCCTCATGCAGTCCAAAACAGCTTCCAAGCATTCTTCATAAGTTGTATTCATAGGGGCCCTCCTCCATCTTATTAGTCGGAGAGTATATTCCCTTCCATTGAAAGCTTGAAACAACATCCCTCACGCTAGACCCGAAGCAGGAATAAAAATAGAATGAATGCTGACGTTTCAAGAATAAACCCTTATGATATAAATACATAGCGTACATTGAAGGATGATCTACATGGAAAATGATAAACGCCTGCTCCACCAGCTGGAAGAACTGGAATCCATGGAAAGACATGATGCAGACGCACTGGTAGCAGGGCTTGCCGAAAATCAGAATAAAATTAAAAAGGACGCCCAGCTGTATTATGATGAAAGAAAAGACCATGCGTGGATCAAAGACTATTACCGGGGCATTCACTTCACTCATAGTTCTCCAATCCAATTGGGGCGGGACTTGCAGGAACTAATCAGAACAACTCACCGGATTACGCATCCCTATTACGTGAGCAAGGACCAGTACCTGTATACTTGGGTCGATCTCCAACCGGACGGACAACTGAAAAGCATTTATTCCGGAATACAAAAAAATCCGAAACAAGTAATCGAGGAAGAGTTTGAAACGATCCGAAAACGGTTCGAACGGTATCGGGACCTCTTGCTAAACCCGCAAGTGACGAGTCAAGAGTTCGATCAAGAAGTCCAGAGCATCGCCAGCCAACATAAGTTCAACGCCGAACACATCGTGCCGCAGTCATGGTTTCGGGCCAAAGAACCGATGAAAGGGGACTTGCATCATTTATTTGCATGCGAGCCGAAATGCAATCGGATCCGGGCCAATTTCCCCTACTATGAATTTAATGCGATCGCAGATTCCACACGTTTCCGGAACGACTGTGGCATTTATGAAACGAACCGGTTTGAACCGGAATATGGAAAAGGAACAGCTGCCCGAGCGACATTATATTTTATCTTGCGATATCCAGAGGAGATCAATGAAGACTTCCGAAGAGAAATCAATATCCCGCTCATGATTCGCTGGCATGCGCAATTCCCCGCAACCGATTATGAAAAACACCGAAACCAAGCGATTTATGAAATACAAGGAAATCGGAATCCGTTTATCGATTTTCCGGACTTGGTGAATAAAGTTGCATTGTAAAAGTCATCTTCATGGTGGCGATTTTGATTGAATGTACCTGTGCACCACACAATTCAAACGCAGCCCGAAATTCCTATAGAGGAGATTCGGGCTGCGCTGTGCTTATTCCATACTAGTAAGCAAATTTACCGGCATTCTCCACAGGGCGTTTCTTTTGCTACTCTACTAGATCTATGCTTGTGAAATGAATTGCTGAATTCCGTTAATCAGGAATGTCTGTCCAACTCTCGATGAATCTTTCGCCGATTGCATTCGGATAGTCTGATCCCTCCCTCCTAAATTCAACATAGATTTCGTATTCATTCTCTGGTGACAATGCCTTGAGGATTGCGCCCGCCTCGCTAAATTCAATAGCATCCTCTCCCGAAATTTCATCGCCATTTACAAAAACACGAATATCAAAGAAGTCCTCCTCGGTTGTCCACGTTAACATCACGCTATATTCATTAATTTCATATCCGATGTCTACGATAAGTGGGTTTAGGCGATGAATGTGCTCTTGCGCGATTGCGAGCAGTAACTCCCTGACGTCTGCAAGGCTCGTAAAGCCTGCTTCCGGTCTTTCGGAAAACACAAGTTCTGCGATTTCGTACGCAACTTCACCTTCATAACCATCAACCAGCGCACTTATATTGATGCCGATTTCCTCTGCGTAGGCGGTAAGCAGATCAAGCGGCGTTTCTGAAGATTCTGAGGAGTACGCATTAATCGCATCTAAAGCCTCTTGTTGGCCTGGCGTGATCAATTGCCGAATGGCTTGCAAAATCGCTTTCGTTTTCGCAATTTTTTCTCCGTTAGTACGTTCCGGCCTAGCTAGTGCCTCGTTCAGTGCTCGTCTGCTTGCTTCAGTATAAATTCCCAGATCGCCAGGAATGTTTCCTTTGGCAGCTGCTAAATCCAGATCAATCTGGGAAGGAGGTTTTGGTTCTGGATTCGGACCAGGATTCGGGTTCGGAACTGGGCTTGGTTCCGGATTAGGATCCGTTCCGATATCCGGTCTCGTTTCCGGATTAGGACTTGTCCCTCGTGTCGGTTCCACCATCTCCCTTTCCCGATTCGCCGCTTCATTCTGCCGCTGTTTTTCAGCTTCCTTACTCCTTACGGCTTCTTCAAATGCGTCGCGCGCAGATTGGCTGAGTTGTTCTTTCATTTTTTCTTCAGCGCGTTTTTTCGCTTCTTCTGCAGCTCTTCTTTGTTGTTCTTCTAGTTGTTCCCTGCGTTTTTGCATTTCCTGTAAAAGCTGTTCCTGTTTTCCACGAGTTTCCTCCTGCAGTTTTCTTTGTTCTTCGGCTTTTTGATTTCGTAATTGTTGAAGTTGCTCTTGTCTTTCTCTTTCTTGATTTGTTAATTGCCACTCCGGCAATTGTTCAATTGAAATTCGGTTTTCCAATGCCTTGTTTGCATCTCGAATCATTTCTTCCAGGGTGGATTCATCAATGCGGTTTGAAGCTTTATGAAGAATGTGTTCAACCAAGTACTGCAAGTTTAGCCCAATTCGCTGGAGATCTTCCTCATTGGCAATAAGCAATGATTCATGGGGACCGCTATTTCCTAGCTGTTCTCTTAATTGTTCTATATACTGCTGGTTTTCCCTATCAATTTCGTCTTTGTTTTTGAGTAATTGCTCGATCACGAAAGGATTTAGTGATTGAACAAGCTCATCTAAATTGACGACTTCTATCTTATCGGCAGCCGATTCGCCCGGATACGTATAGACTTGTTGGGCAGGCAGAACGATTGAATCTTGTGCGTAGTCAATTACGTCAGAAACCGAGACGCTGCCTGCTGAAACC
Organism: Sporosarcina sp. FSL W7-1349; assembly: GCF_038003045.1. Lineage (NCBI taxonomy): Bacteria > Bacillati > Bacillota > Bacilli > Caryophanales > Caryophanaceae > Sporosarcina > Sporosarcina sp. FSL W7-1349. The sequence goes on along the minus strand of NZ_JBBOOK010000003.1, from coordinate 199,149 downwards.
CACAAGCCTATGAGTCCAGTGGCTGGATTGACACTGACGGTGAAGTGGGTTCCCTTGGCGCTCATCGTCTGTCTTGGTGTATTCACTTCAAAAATAGCATCCGGATCTCTGTTTGGATTGACACTTGACATGACAGTTCCCGACCAAACGGTGAGTCTCGTAATTCCGATGCCCCCCTCTGTCCGCAAATCGGTGAATTGGAGACTTGCATTTGAGGAAATCGTCAGTTCATCTTGCGTATTTTCGAGTCGTAATTTAATGCTGGAAAACGATTCAGTTGTTACAATATCACCTTGCCCAAGTTGCATTTCAGGATAAGCCCGCACCGATAATTGGCCGCCGGCTTTCTTGACCCAGACGGTTCCAATCACTTCATCGATAGTGGCAGATTGTTGTTCAGCAGCTTCGACGGGCTGCCCACATCCTACAAATAGAAGAAAGGCTGCCAAGCAAATCATAATTAGCTGTTTGGTCTTCATTGCTCCAAATCTCCTTTAATTAAGATTTGATAGATTCGATTGTCATAGCTATCCACTACATAAATTTTGCCGTCTGTTCCAATCGTGATGCCCACCGGATTTTTGAAACCACTCACAATCGTTTGCACCTGTCCGTCTTTGATTGCGCGAATCGATTTATTGACGCTATCCGCTATCAATACGCCGTGTTCTTCCGAAATAGCCAATCCAATTGGAAATTGAAAGGCTGCCTCTTCGGCAGAGCCGTCTACAAGATTGCCTTCTGCGTACATTGCTTTAGAAGAATACGCTTGGAAATGGCCTGCGATGGTGGAAACGGTATTCGTTGAAAAATCGATATAGCGGATGACGTGATTGCCCGAATCACTGACGTATAAATTTCCCTTTGCATCAAGCGTCAACCCCGCAGGTTCATTGAATTTGGCATTTTCGAGCGGTCCGTCCCTGAAATCCCCTGCCCATTCGACTTCCCCTGGAATGATCTCCACCACACGATCAGAAGGGGCATTCAATGTCGTCACTTCACCGCTCACTGAAATTTTACGTATGACGTGATTCAGTGTGTCCGCAACGTACAGCGTTCCATCCTCTTTCACAACTACCGCCAGCGGGGAATTAAACCGCGCTTCTTCCCCTATGCCGTCCGCCTTTCCAGGAATTCCATTTCCTGCAACCGTTGTCACTTGTCCATCAGCAGAAATTTTGCGAATCGCATGGTTACGTGAATCCGCGATAAAAATGCTGCCTGTCGAATCAATCGCTATTCCTACAGGATTTTGAAAAAATGCCATGTCTTTGCCTCCGTCATAAAGCCCGCCTTGCGGTAATCCGGATTCATTACTTTCCAATGTGATGCCAGCAAACGTGCTCACAATCCCCTTTTGGATTTTCCGGATGACTTGATTACGGGTATCCGCTATGAACAAAGAGCCATCCGGCGCAACCGCAATCCCACTTGGCGTCCGGAATGAGGCGTTTTCTGCCTCCCCATCCATCAAGTCAAAATAACCATTGCCTGCAACTTGCAACAATTCAATGGTTGGCGTCATTTCTTTTACCGACACAGCTTCACTCCGTGCAATAAAGGAAGCAAATTGTCCGCGTGTAATAGTAGCTTTTGGATGGAAGTTTGAAATGGACGGGTCCGTAATTTCAAAGAAATCCAAAACATCTATGAATGGCCGTGCCTCCACTTTCGCGCTCTCCAGGTCCGCTACATTTTTTTCAAAGGTCTGCTCGCGGACGTAGGTTTTGAAGTCTGCATTGTGGATAGCATCATAAGCGCGAACTAGGATAATTGCCATATTCTCCCGGGAAATATTATCTTGAGCATTCAATTCACCGTCGAAAGTTCCTGTGAAAATGCCTAGATCCTTCAAGAGTGCTGCATACTGTAAAAGTTCATCATTGGACGATGATGTTAAGTCTGTAAAGCGAAGATTCGTCTTGTAATCCGACGGAACTTGAAAGCCATGGGTGACAAGCCATTTCCCCATCATTTTTACGATATCCGAACGGGTCAATGTTTGATTTGGTCGAAACGTGCCGTCGGAATATCCTTGGATGACGCCCATTTCCACTAAAGTTTGTATGGCTTTTTCATGCGAATTCCCGACAGTATCAGAAAACCCTACTGCATGACCATGAGTTGGAACCACAATTGGCATAAGCAAAGCCGACGCTGCTACAAATGCGATATACTTTTTATTATTCATACCACCCCTCCTAAATGGTTAAATTTACTAAATAATGCGATCTATAAAACTATTCGACATGACATTAAAAAAGTCCTTTTTTAGCTATTCTATTTTCTGACTCGACAATTTTCTACAGTACATTTATCGTTCAAGGGCTAAGGGGAAATGAACGACCGGAATTATAGGTCCCTTGTGCAAATAATTAAGCCCTTCTTGAAATAAAGGGTAGAATTTTTTTAGGACATAAACGCAGCCCGAAATTCCTATGGAGAAGATTTCGGTCTGCGCTGTGCTAATTCCATACTAAATTCATGAAGCATTTAAATCGCATTGACCGTTTCTCACACCGAATGGCAATGCAACACTTGTGAGTCGGTTGTTCCAGAATGCACCATCACCAATACTCGTCAACCCGGATGGCAGGGTGACGCTCGTTAGGTCGTTTTTAAAGAATACCGAATGTCCAATAGGCGTAACTGTCTTACCACCCAATTCATCTGGAATCACTACATCTGTGGCGTTCCCTTTATCCTCTGTAATCGTTACCGTTATTCCATCATCGTTGATCTTCCATTCATACTCCGAGTCATTCGCGACAGCTAGTTGTCCGTGGGAGAGGATTGTGACAGAAAATAAGAGTATCCATGCAACGAAGTGAATAAAATTTCTTTACATTCGAATTTCTCCTTTTTTAGGTTGGAGCCCCTTATTACCCTTTATTTTACTGCCTCCCATCACAATGGATAAGTAGACACCTTTATGTCTACCATCCCACAAAAAACTGCTCACTGGAATTCAAACTTCCAATGAGCAGTTTAATCATCGCTTTTATTCTCCGAAGAATCAATGGCGGGTTTGCCGCCAATCTGCTGATGACAAAGTTGCCCGTATAGGTAGTTTTCTATATTAGTTCCACTATATTTATCAAAACTTGCTGTTGATGGAGTGATTGTACGGGGATGATGGTCAATGGTTTGAGCAGCATGAGAAAATACCTCCTTTAATTGATGCCTTGTGCATTCAAAGGGGAGCTTTGAAAAACAATGCGTTGTTTAATGGGGGGCTTACAGTATAAACCAAAAATACCAGTCATGGATTCAACATGACTGGCATCCTGGAGGCAAAGGTAAGACTTCATTTTAATAAAGGCGGGCATGAATCAAACACTTCTTGCATAAAGTTACCCCCACCAAGCAGCGCGAAATGGGATACATATTTGTACCCTTTTCATTGCTACTTAGAGGGGGTATGATTCGACCTATGACTATCCTGAAAAGATTATATTATTTCGCCAGCAGTTCGATCAGACCTGTAGATAACCATGGGATGTAGCTGATAAGAAGCAAGTTCAGTATCATCAACCCTAACAGTGGCAGGATCGCCTTTGTAATTCTGGTCAAACTGATATCGGCAATTTGGCAGGATATAAACAAATTCACGCCTAGTGGCGGTGTACACATACCAATTGCCAAGTTCACAATCATAATCATCCCAAACTGAACAGGATCAATTCCCATTTGAACAGCTACTGGAGCTAAAATAGGAGCCAAAATAATAATCGAAACACTTGTTTCTAAGAACATCCCTACGACTAGTAGGAATAGGTTGACCAAAATCAAGAAGATAAATGGCGAATCTGAAATACTGATAAAAAATTCAGCAGCCATTCTAGGTAAGCCTTCTTTACTAATAATCCAGGCAAACAGACCAGCACTGGAAATGATAAACATGATGATGGAAGAAGTAATCGCAGACTTTCCTAAAATCTTAAATGTATCTTTTAGCTTAATTTCCTTATAGACAAATACACTAATTATAAAAGCATATAGTGCTGCAACCGCCCCAGCTTCCGTCGGTGTAAAATATCCTGAATAAATACCGCCCAATATAATGACAGGCATTGTCAACGGCAAGATCGCTTCTTTAAATGCTTTGACTCGATCCGCCCATGTAATCGTATTGTCTCCACGATACCCACGTTTTTTTGCGATTACATAAACTGCGATCAACAACGTCACGCCTATCATGATTCCAGGAATGATTCCTGCAATAAACATATCTCGAATCGAAGTACCCGTTGACACGCCATAAAGAATCATTGCTATACTAGGTGGGATAATGATTCCAAGCTCACCTGAAACCGCTTGTAGTGCGGCAGAAAAATCTTTATGATATCCACGATTGACCATAGCCGGAATTAGGATTCCCCCGATAGCTGCTACGGAAGCCGCGCTCGACCCGGAGATCGCCGCAAAAAACATAGCAGCGACTACGGCAACCAATCCCAATCCTCCTGTTATATGTCCAGTAAGCGCATTAGCGAAATTTACAAGTCTTTTAGAAATTCCACCGAACTCCATTAAAGTACCCGCTAATATGAACGTTGGGATGGCCATTAATGTGAACATATCGATGGAAGTAATGAGCCGCTGTCCCACCACAAGAAGCGGAATGGATCCGTCCCACAAAAGAGCAATCACAGACGCCAGACCAATTGAAATAGCGATTGGTACACCAAATATAAACAAAGCAAACATGGATAGGAAAAGAACGATAAGCATTATTTTTCAACCTCCATGTTTTTGTCCTCTGATGCAATCCCTAATTCTATGATCACTGCTATAGCATTCATCGTTAATAGGACAGCACCTATTGGCAACGCTGCGTAGACAACAGACATCGGCAATTGTAAAGCTGCCGAAACCTGTGTTTGTACTCTAGCCATGACCTCAAGTCCCTGGACGAATATCACGCCAAAAAACACAATACCGATGACATTAGATGTAATCTTCAGGAATCTTCTAGTGTTGAATTTTGCTTTTTCCGCCACAAATTCGATCGCAATTAGTTGTTGTTTTCTTAAGGCAAGAGCCGCACCGATAAAAACTAAATAAATCATTAAAAATCGGGCAAGCTCTTCCGACCAAGGGATCGAGTGTCCTATCAAGGTTCGGGACAGAACCTGAACCGATAGGACACCAATCATAATGCTTAAAAAAACACCTAATAGTAATAACAAAATTCTATTTATGCCATCAATAAAATTAAGTATTTTTTTCATATATGCCGCACCTTTCAAAAAGAAGTGCTTACTGTAATTCTAGGATTTTATTTAAAATCTCACCGTGTTCTGCATCATATTTTTGGTAAATCGATTGAGTTACTTTGAAAAACGCATCATAGTCGAAGTTTTCTTCCACCGCAACGCCCTGATCCTTCATAACTTGGACAAGTTCTTCTTCCAAATCGGAAACAAACTTCCGCTCATAATCACGTGCTTCCGTGGCAGCTTCTTGGATCGCTTGTTGAATTTCAGGTGAAAGGCCATCAAACTTTCCTTTATTGATTAGAACAACGCCCGGGCTATATACATGATTCGATATTGTTAAATACTCTTGTACTTCATACAATTTATTTGGAACAATTACCGTTAATGGGTTTTCTTGTCCATCGACAACTCCCTGTTCCAATCCTGTATACAACTCCGTAAATGCCATTGGTGTTGGAGATGCGCCAAACGCTTTAAACGCGTCAAGATGGACAGGGTTCTCCATTGTCCGGATTTTAAGACCTTTCAAATCTTCCGGTTTTGCAATAGGATGTTGATTGTTTGACAACTGACGGAAGCCTGTTTCCCACCAAGCTAGATTATAAAAACCATTCTCTTCAATTTGTTGATCGATTTCTGCACCAATTTCTCCATCTAACACTTCATACGCATGCTCTCTATCTTTGAATAAAAACGGGAAATCCAATGCTAACGATTTTTTCGCAAAGTTTCCAAGTGGACCTGTAGAAGCTACAACCATATCTAAAGTCCCGAGTTGTGTTGCTTCGATCATTTCACGCTCTCCACCCAATTCACCGTTTGGATGGACTTCAAATGTTATTGCGCCATCAGTCTTTTGATCTACAAGCTCAATAAATTTCTCAATGCCTTTGTGGAACTGTGCTTCTTCGGTTTCTGGATTGATATGGCCGATAGAAATTCTAATCTTTTCGCCGCCACCCGTATTCTCTTTTGGTGATTCTGTTTCATTTTTTGATCCGCAAGCAGAGATAACTAGCATCACGCAAGCGAACATAAGAATTGTCATTAATTTCTTCATTTTTGTTTCCCCCTCTTATCTATTCGGATATTGCCGTTGGTTCAATACTGAAAAATCATGTCCTGCCAGTAATTCAGCTGAAAACTTCTCCATTTTCTTAAACGTTTCTTCATATTCATTCAAATCAATATGTAGGCCGTTTGGAATATGCTTCAGCTTTTCATCTCCATGCCAATTTTCCATCAATGGGATAGTATCCCCTGCAATTAAGTAATCTCCTTCGCTTGTATTGACAAGGACTCCCATAAAACCAGGAGAGTGTCCAGGCAAAGTGATCAGATGGATATTTTCCATAAAATCGTATTGGTCGCCTTCTACTACTTCAATTTTCTGTAATACTTTTATCCATGGCGGTTCAATACCACTGATTCCAATTTCATACTGCGCTTTTTGAACATCGTTCGGACAAATGGCATACAAGAGCTCTCTTTTTTGCACGACGAACGTAGCATTGGTATATATATCGCATCGGCAACAATGATCCCAGTGCAAATGTGTGAAAATCACCACGTCAATGTCCTCAGGAGTCAACCCAATACTTTGTAGTGCATTTTCCTGGCGCATCTCTTCATCTTGCAATAGAAACCCATGATATTTCATAGCCCGTTCAGGTTCACATGGTCCCGTATCAACGAGAATATTCTGGTCTTTAGTCTTAATGACGAACATTAAAACCGGTGCGTCAATTTTAGTCCCATAATGCCGACCATATACGAATTGGGATTTCTCAATGTTTAAGACACCCACCTGTAACGGATAAATAACTGGATACTCTGCATTCATGCTAACACCCCTTTTTACAAATGAAAATTATACATTAATAGAAAATGGATCTCTAGTCTCATTTGACAAATCTATCATGACATTTTTCACACGTGTATAATCCATGAGTGAATGGAAACCGCGTTCACGGCCATAACCGCTTTGTTTCACCCCGCCAAATGGAGCTTGTACAGCGCTCGTTCGATACGTATTCACCCAAACGGTTCCAGCTTCCAATTGCTTCGCTACCCGATGGGCACGGGCTAAATCGGACGTCCAAATACCTGATGCAAGACCGTATTTAGAATCATTTGCAATACGGACAGCCTCATCTTCATCTTTAAAAGAAATAATGCTTAAGACCGGGCCAAACACTTCTTCTTGTGCGATCTTCATGGAGTTTTCTACATTGATGACAATCATCGGACGTATAAAGTATCCATTCTCTGGCAAGTCACCTTCGTTACCTACTAATACTTTAGCCCCTTCCGCTTCTACATCTTCAATCATTTTGCTGATCGAAAGGTATTGATTTTCATTGGCAACTGGTCCCATCTCGGTCGTTTCGTCCATCGGATTTCCTAATTTAATTTTACGTACGCGTTCCGCCAACTTTTCCGCGACCTCGTTGTAAATCGATTCGTGAACGAGTAAACGAGATCCAGCAATGCAGGTTTGTCCAGTCGAAGCAAAAATACCGGCCATCGCGCCTGGAATGGCTTTTTCCAAATCCGCATCCTCAAAAATAATATTAGGAGATTTACCACCGAGTTCCAAAGTCAAAGGAGTAAAATGGTCCGCTGCACTTTTACCGATCAACCGACCTGAATATGTTCCACCTGTAAAGCTGATCTTGTTAACCCGTTCCGAACTCGTTAACAAAGCACCTACTTTACCATTACCCGTTACAATATTGATGACCCCTGGCGGAAAACCTGCTTGCTCGACTAGTTTACCAAAAAGCAAAGTAGAGACCGAAGCATGTTCTGACGGCTTGACAATGACGCAATTCCCGGCAGCTAATGCAGGGGCAAGCTTATTCATAAGAAGCTGCATCGGAGAATTCCATGCGGTAATTAGTACAGCTACCCCCACCGGTTCGCGCATCGTGTAATCGAAAAGATTCATATTATCAAGCGGAATGGTCTCTCCGTAGATCTTATCTGCATAGCCTGCAAAAAAACGAAGAGCCCGGGCGGTAAATGGAACTTGCTTTTTCGTTTCCCTAATCACTTTACCATTATCTTTCGTTTCATGAATCGCAAGTTCTTCCGCATGCTCTTCAATTAAATCTGCTAGCTTTAACATACAGTTTGCCCGTTTAAAGCCGTTTGTATGTTTCCATACGGAATGGAATGCAGTCTGCGCCGCATCAATAGTTTCTTCCACATCTTCTTTCGAAGCTTGCGGAATGGTTCCCCATTGTTGCTTGTCATAAGGATTGATGACAGGCAAAGTCTCTTTCGTAGAAGCTTCTCTCCATTGTCCGTTAATGAGCATTTGATAGTGTTCCATGTTAGGATCCTCCTTTATGATTTTGCGAAATTAATATCAGACCAGTTTTCCCACAGTTTCGCAATTGCCGCGTAATCCAAATCGCCATATCCTTCACCTGTTGCTATCTCATAGACTGAATGTGCAGCTTGGATAGAGAAAAGCGGTATATCATTTTCTTGCGCTAACTTCAAAAAGAGCATGGAATCTTTTCGGGCGTTACGTGTAGACATACCGCCTTCGTATTCCCCATTCTGAATCCGCTCGTGGTAACGATGTGTTAGTGGACGAAGAAGCGCTGTTTCGCCACTTAGCAATTCATACACCTTTTCGGGTTGAATCCCAAGCTTGACACCAAGTGCGGCCGCTTCCACAATAATCGACATAACACCATGTGCTACACCATTATTAATAATTTTTGCTGACATACCAGCCCCGATTGGCCCCATCACTTGGACTTCTGCAGAAACGGCCTGCAGAATGTCGATGATTTGATTGACGACTCCATCCGAATCTCCGACAAGCAAATTCGCTTGTTTGTTTTTCATGTGACCTACGCCGCCTAGAATGGCAGCATCTATTAAACGGACACCATGAGCCCAACACATACTGCGGAACTCAGTCACTTCTGATGGAAGGACGGTGCTTGTTTCGATAATCGTGGAGCCCTTTGCCAACATAGGACTTATTTCTTCAATAATGCTTTTCGAGATGGAAGCTCTCGGCATTGATAAAAAGATTACCTCCGCCTGTTTGGCTAATTCTGCGAGAGAATCGGTGGTTTCAATTTCAAACGCTTTCATCGCTTCCCTTCTTGACTCATCAATGTCAAGCCCGACCACTTCATATTGGGAAGATAATATTTCCGCGATGGCACCGCCCATATTTCCTAGACCAATGACGCCTACCTTAATACCCATGTTTTGCCCTCCGAAACTTAATCGCTACAGATGCGAAATAATTTACTGACTATTCCCTGTCAATTATAGTGAATAGGTTTTATAATTCATACTAAGCGATTTTTATAAAGTCATATAAATTTTTTTTATATCGGAGAGGATCATATGGATGAACGAGATTGGATTTTGCTCACAAAGCTTGGAGAAGGGAAGAATATATCGCAAGTGGCGGAAGAGCTCTTCATCACTCAACCCGCCCTCACGTACCGTGTCAGTAAAATTGAAAATGAGTTCGGAACGGCCTTATTCGTCCGTGGGAATAAAGGGATGAAACCAAATGCCCAAGGCGAATACGTGGTGCAATATGCAGCCAGGATGCTACAAGAATTACAGCAGGCAAGAGAGCATGTTTATTCGATGGAAAACGCCGTCAAAGGAAAAATTTACATTGGAGCTTCCAACGCAATTGCTCAATATGTGTTGCCCGAATTGTTAACAAAGTTTTTAAAGGAGTATCCAGATGTGGAACCTCATGTGTTCACCGGATTCAGTCCCTATTTAATCGATTTATTAATCAAGGAGAAAATCCACGTAGCATTTTTGAGAGAGGATTTGGAATGGCTGCATTACAAACAATTCCTTACAAAAGAAAAGATTTATATTGTTTCCAAAGAGGCAATTGAGTTGGAAAACTTGCCTTCCTTACCGAGAATTCACTACCAAACAAACCAATCGTTAAAAACGATGATTGATATGTGGTGGTCTAAAAATTTCCAGAAGCCGCCATACGTTACGATGAATGTGGACAATGCGGATGTATGCTTGGAGATCGTGCGGGCAGGACTTGGGTATGCACTAATTACAGAACTGGGCTTAACAAAGGAAGATGACTTATGGCGAATACCGCTGACGAATCATTTGAATGAGCCCATGGCAAGAGAAACCTGGTTATATGCTTCCAAAGAATCGGCCCACTACTCCGCAATCCAAGCATTTCTTGAATTTTTACAAACTCAAGAACTACCTGGGTGAACGGTTATCGTATTTTCACCTCCTATCAACGGACTAACTAAATAGACTAACGTAAAAAGCAGCCGATAGTGGCTGCTTTTTTACGTCATGTTAGCCCTAAATTGGAGCTCTTCATAGTTTTCCTTCCACCTCAAAGTGTATAGATAAGCTATTGGCTACATGAATCACCAACAAATAAATACCAGCGAAAACTGATGTATCACCAACCTTCTAACTTTTCTAAAAATTCTCTTGCCTCGTTAATTAATTTGTGTTACTATTCAAAACAACTCATATAACAAGACATCATCTCACAATATGAGATAAAAAGTCGAGGAGGTTAACTTGAAGTTTAGATTCCATACTTTTTATTTATGAAAGGATGAAGCAACGATGAGACTTGAAAAGGATTCATTAGGCGAACTGTATTTACATGATGAGTTATACTATGGCATTCAAACAGAAAGAGCCCGTCAAAATTGTTCTATTTCACGTAGAACGTTTGAAAATTACCCGGATGTAATCTGGTGTTTAGCAGCTATCAAAAAATCTGCTGCTCTAGCAAATTCGGCCATCGGTGTCCTTGAAAAAAAGAAAGCTGAGGCGATTGTAACAGCGGCGGAAGAGATTATGGACGGCAAAATGCAAGGCCAATTTCCTATCGATCTATTCCAGGGAGCAGGCGGCACTTCACTAAATATGAATCTCAATGAAGTGATTGCCAATCGCGCCAATGAACTTCTATCCGGAGAAAAAGGATACGTGCTAGTTCATCCTAATGTCCATGTAAATATGGGACAATCCACAAATGATGTCATTCCAAGCGCCATGAAAATGACAAACTACCTGTATATAAAAGAGTTGCTCCAAATGGTATATACAATCGAGCGAGAGTTGGCAGTGAAAGTAACCGAATTCAGTAATGTCGTGAAAATTGCGCGGACCTGTTTACAAGATGCAGTTCCTATTACACTGGGCCAACAGTTTAGTGGCTACCACTCCTTTATTAAGAGGCAAATTAGTGAGTTGGAAAACCTGAAAGACTATTGTTTAACCATTACTTTAGGCGCTACAGCGGTAGGAACCGGTCTTGGGACATCCCCTGGCTATGAAGAAAAAGTATATGAGTATCTTCGTGAAGTTTCCGAAATACCTGTTATGAAGAACAATAACTTTTTTGACGGGATGCAGCATGCAGATTTGTATGTAAAAATATCGGCTGTTCTTAAAGGTTTGGCGACCGGATTATCTACGATGGCAGCAGATTTCCGATTATTATCATCAGGCCCCCGTGCAGGGTTTTCAGAAATTACGATTCCTGCCGTCCAACCGGGTTCTTCCATCATGCCTGGAAAAATCAATCCTGCCATGCCAGAGATGATGATGCAAGCCTGTTTTCAAGTGTATGGAAATGATTCTGTCATCACCATGGCGGTGGATCGAAGCGAGGCCAACATAAACGTCTGGGATAATTTGATTGCCAAAAACTTATTTGAGTCATTTGAATTACTTACGAACGGCATTGAGTTATTTACAGAGAAATGTGTCAAAGGCATTCAAGCGAATAAAGACGTCTGCTTGGAATACGCGGAATCGTCTTTAGCAAATTCAACGGTGTTGGCTTTATTATTTGGTTACGAAACTGCCAGTGATATTGCGAAGGAAGCTTTTAAAAAGGATTTATCAATTAAATCAATCGTGATAGAAAAAGGATTATTTACGAAAGAGGAAGCAGATGAGCTTTTCGACCCGCTGATGCTTGCCGATCCGTCTAGAAACAACTTGATTGGCAGTATGTATAAAAAACTAAAACAAGTGTAAACGATGTTTAACAAATAAATGAACAGACTTAAACAAACTAGGAGGAGAATACAAATGAAAATGAAATTCTTATTCGGTTCCATCTGTTTATTTTTATTTATTATTTTAGCTGCCTGCGGGAACGGAACGGATGAGCCGGAAGATACCGCAACAGACGTATCAAGCAATGGTTCCAGCGACAGTGCTTCAGCTGACGGCCTCCCCGAATTACCGAAATTTGTGAAAGACAGAGGAAAATTAGTCGTTGGTGTAAAAGCGGACTACCCTCCCTTCGGCTTCATTAATGAAAAGGGAGAAAATGATGGTTTTGATATAGACCTCGCCAAACAGCTTGCCGAATATGCTTTTGGTGACCCGAATGCAATTGAATTCGTTCCCGTAACCGCCTCCAATCGGATTCCTTTTTTAACTTCAAAGAAAATTGATTTACTCATCGCTACATTAGGAGTTACAGATGAACGAAAAGAACAGATCGATTTTTCTAAACCATATTACAATAGTTCTGTCTTATTTCTTGTTCCAAATGAAAGCGATATCACGAAAATGGAAGACGTAAAAGACAAAGAAGTCATTGCCATCAAAGGAAGTATGGGAAGCATCGAATTAGAAGAGCTATCACCTTCAACGAAACAGTTAAAACTCGATAACACTTCCGAAGGCGTCAGAGCATTGAAAAGCGGCAGAGGCGTCGCGATGATTCAAGACGACATTTTGCTATATGATATTGTGAAAAATAATCCAGACTTAAAAGTAGTCGGAGAGCCCTTTGCCTTGGGATTGATGGCTGTCGGAATTAGAAAAGGTGAAGAAGACTGGGACAATTGGGTTAATGCCGCAATTGATAAAGGCGCGGAGGAAGATTTATTTTATGAGTGGTTCAAAAAATGGTATCCGGAAGATCATGTGAATGTACCTGAATATTTACCTAGACCGAAATAACAAGTAACTAGATCAGAGAGACATACGCTACTAGCATCGACCAAGACTACTAGAGCGTATGTCTTCTCACAAAACCAGGAAAATCAAGCAACACAAAATACATGGTTGAGGTGAAAAAAATGAAAAACACTAAAATTAGAATAGAAGGTGTACACAAAAGCTTTGGTAGTTTAAATGTATTAACTGGAGTTTCAACCGATTTATATGAGAATGACGTGACAGTCATTATTGGCCCGAGTGGTTCTGGTAAAAGTACGTTACTGCGCTGTTTAAATGGATTAGAAGCTATCGATCAGGGAGACATCATGTTGAATGGAAAAAATATTTACGATTCTTCCATTACTTTGCAAAAACTAAGGGAGAAGATTGGAATGGTGTTCCAAAGCTATAATCTATTCCCCCACCTGACCGTGAAAGAAAATTTATTATTGGCGCCATTGAAAGTACAAAAAGTTAAAAACAAAACAGAGTTGAATGAAAGAGCACAAGCCCTGTTAAAAAAAGTTGGATTGGAAGACAAGTTAAACTATTATCCCAATCAACTATCGGGGGGCCAGCAGCAACGGGTCGCCATTTCTCGATCGTTAATGATGAATCCAGAAGTCATTTTATTTGATGAAGTGACCTCGGCGCTTGATCCAGAAAAGGTAAACGATGTTCTCGAGACGATGAAAGAGCTTGCGCAAAGCGGAATGACGATGGTAGTGGTGACACATGAAATGGGATTTGCCAAAGAGGTCGCGGATAAAGTCATATTTATGGACGGAGGCGTCGTAGTCGAGGAAGGAGCGCCGAGCCAAATCTTTGGTAATCCAAAAGAAAAAAGAACACAAAAATTTCTGGAAAAGGTACTTTAACATCCTTATTCTTCGAAGGAGCGTGATCACATGAATTTTGATTTTGGTTTTTTGATGGAGAAGATGCCCTATTTGCTAACGGGATTAAAAATGACAGTCATGATCAGTTTGGTTAGTTTGGTCTTTTCTTTGCTAATTGGATTGGTAGGTTCCGTTGTGAAAACCGCAAAAATACCTATTCTATCTCAACTGACTTCGATCTATGTTGAATTATTTCGGAATACACCATTATTGGTACAAATCTTCTTAGTGTACTTCGGGTTGCCTTCACTGGGAATTACATTGTCTGCTCCCTTTGCCGGTATCATTGCTCTTAGTTTATGGGGCGGAGCATACGCGGCCGAAAACTTCCGCGGCGGATTGGAATCCGTGTCCAAACAATTAGTGGAGGCGGGAGATTCATTAGGCATGAACAAATTCCAAATTTATCGGTATGTGATTGTGCCAATTGGCTTTCGGTATAGCTTTTCCTCTTTTTCTAACACCTCTATTTCAGTCTTGAAAAACTCGTCGTTCTTAGCTGGAATTGGATTGGTGGAACTTACCTTTGCAGCAATGGACACGGTGTCGATTTATTTCAAAACCCTTGAAATGTTCCTTACCATTGCGGTGATTTACCTGCTATTAGTATGGTTATTATCATTTAGCCTAAGAGTCATTGAAAAGAAATTAGACTACAATAACAAAAAAGTTGATAAATTGATACCATTCGAAGGAGTGGCTACCACTACGAACAATTAACTTCGATTTTATTCGAAAAACTAGGGGGAATTATTATGAGTTTGATTATTAATAATTCGGAATTTCTACTGAAAGGACTCGGGTACACGATTTTATTAAGCATTGTCTGTATCATTTTTTCATTATTCATAGGCATAGTAATTGGGACACTTCGGACGCTCAATAACTCTATCGTAATTTTAGTATCAAAAACTTATATTGATTTGTTTAGAGGGTTACCTATCCTCATTACTCTTTTTCTTGTGTTTTTTATTATTCCCATGACGGGCATCAACTTTAGTAATTTTGCTTCAGCCGCCATTGCGTTGAGTCTATGGGCAAGTGCCAACATAGCCGAATCCGTTCGGGGTGCAATCCAATCAATCCCCAAAGCCCAGACGGAAGCTAGTTATTCATTGGGCTTAACACATGTTCAAACTATGATTTACGTCATTATTCCACAAGCGACGAAGCGGGTCTTGCCATCGATCATCGGTTTATTAACCAACTTAGTACAAGCAACATCACTGACGATATTAATTGGCAATATTGAATTTCTAAAATCAGCCCAAATTATTATCGAACGAATAGAGATCATGGAAGGTAAACAAATAGCTTTCACTATATATTCATTAGTTTTACTTGGATATTTTATCATTTGCTACCCCCTATCTTTACTATCCAAAAGACTGGAAAGGAATTTAAATACCTAATAAAAGTGACTAATAATCTTATTTTAATCACTAACTAAGATTTCCAGTAATTCATGTTAATAACTCTTTTATGGTAGAATATATGATAGGTAAATAGCACCTTTTGGGAATCAAAACATCCGTAGACTAAAAAGAATAGTGAGAGAGCTGAGCTATATGTCAGAGTTATTAAATAAAACATTTACCCTATTAGATTTATTGAAACCTCGCGATGGACATATTGAATGGGGGGCTGCCGAACTTGCCCGAATGGCTGGATACAATACTGCTACCACCCATAGAATTCTAAAGTCCTTGCAAAAATACGAAATGGTCAACCAAAATCCGCAAACGAAGAAATTTCATTTAGGATCTGCGTTAATAGAACTAGGTTATTTAGCGAAAGATTTATTCTCATCCATCAGCGATTTTGCAAAGCCTGAAATGGATATTCTTTTCGAAAAAACGAATGAAGGAATTCACTTAAACATCTTGCATGGCCAAAATGAAGCGATCCTAATCGATTTTATTGAAAGCAGTTTTCGCCTGCGAGTCACCGAGCAGTTAGGGCTTCGCTTGCCTCTCCATGTAGGGGCTGTTCGTAAAGTGATTCTTGCCTATATGAAGCCAGAAGAACAAGAAAAGTATATTGCAAATTGTAATTGGGAAGCAAGAACACCCAATACAGACACGAATGAAAAGAAGTTAAGAGAAAACATAGCCGATATCAAAGCCCAAGGTTTCGCGGTTAGTCACGGAGAAACTACACTGGGAACCGTCGGGATAGCTGTTCCTATTTTTGAAACGGACGGGGTTGTTGGATCACTCTCGATTGTAGTTCCAGATGTCCGCGCGAACGAAGAAATCATACCGGAATACGCAGCACTACTGCTGCAAAGTGCATATAATATTAGCAAGAAAATGAACGGAGATTTCTGGATAAAACATTATGAATTGAATGTAACCACATAATGCCTCAATTATAGTAATTCGCCATGGGATCTTGATACATTCTTCTTGATTACCC
The DNA here is from genome assembly GCF_038003045.1 of Sporosarcina sp. FSL W7-1349. Taxonomy (NCBI): domain Bacteria; kingdom Bacillati; phylum Bacillota; class Bacilli; order Caryophanales; family Caryophanaceae; genus Sporosarcina; species Sporosarcina sp. FSL W7-1349. The sequence continues at coordinate 182,642 of NZ_JBBOOK010000003.1, read as the reverse complement.
TCCCAACCTTGTTGCCCTCCTAGAGTTTAAAAGAGCTCGGAGTCCTTGGATTAAATTAAAGGGTATTTAGCGAACTAAACTTAGAAGTCATCTTCCTATGGAAAGATGGCTTTTTTCATTTACATTGCCTGGTATTTGTGGTGGACCGGAACTAACGCCAATACATCTTCAATCCGAAACGTCCGCTTTGATTGACGCAAATAGCAATACGCCCGAAATGTACGCTCCCCCACCTGAATGACTTCAATGCGTCGCTGAGTAATTTGCCCATCTTTCGCCATATAGATCATCTCGAGCAAATTCTTATCCCTATACGCCTTTTCCAACACCAACCGCACGTGCGTTCCTCCTTTTTACTCATCATACAGAACATACGATCTGTTGTAAAGGAATATAAATGGAAAGTGCCAGTCACGAATTCATCATGACAGGCACCTCGAATACGTTTTACTCTCACGTCGGCTCTAGGCATGATGCCCCCACCAATAGGTGATAGTATCCAACACTCCTATAATAATAAGCAGAACTCCCGCAACCCTTTGCACTATTCTCCCCGCCCGCATACTGAACCTCATTACGAGCCGCTTCGCATCAAAAAACCACATGAACAGGAGGAGTAGCAGGAGCGGCAGCGAAGTGGCCAAGCCGAAGACCGCCGGCAGAAAAAGTCCATAGGAGGTTGTCGTGACAAGCGGCATGAGCCAGACAAAAAACAAGACAAACATTGTCGGACAGAAAGCAATAGCAAAACTAGCGCCTAACAGAAATGAACCGAGTCTTCCCTCTCTCAGACGCATGGGGATATGCGACGTTAGTTTGCCGAGAAAACGTAATTTAAGGACCCCCAGCAACACCAAACCCGTTGCAATAATTAGCGGGCCGATGACTTTACGGAACACTGGAAAATAGGATGTAATCGTCTCCTCAAACGACTGTCCGAAAAGCCAGGCCAACACGCCGATCGCACTAAAAACAACGACCTTTCCCAAAATAAAGGCAAAGATCTCTCCGCCATTCTCTTTCATTTGAATCGACCGGCTTCCATACAACGTAATTGCCCCCATATTACCGGTCAACTGGCAAGGGGCTAGCGCTCCAAGCAATCCAAGCAACAATGCCATGACAAGCGGATAGTGATCATATGTATTAATCATGGCGGTAATCGGTTCCGAAATCATTTGGCTAATTCTTGACAGCCAAGCATCCATTTAAAGCACCATCGCTTTCATTTAGGGTAATCTCGCTTTCCTAAAAATACTGCGTCCCCTCTCCCCTTGCAATCGAGAATGATTGCAAGGTCAGACCTATAAAGTTAATACCAAGAGTTGGGCTCACTCCTCTTTTGTGAGGGATTTCCAAAAACACCTTCTACCCCAACGAACCATACAAACGTTGAAACCCGATTGCCCAAATAATGCAGCATCCGAAATGAAACTCGATCTGCCTCCGTAAATGATATGTGTTCCTTTCATATTATGCTGCTAGCCATTATGGCATGTTCAGTTTATTGATGTGGTGACAGTCACCAAAACAACTTTGAAACGATTCTGAATAGCGTTCGAATTGTAGAGGTGACTGTGTCACATTGACAACTTAGCTTACTCAACCTTTCACTTGCACAAAAAAAGAGCCGTTTCTGGCTCTTTAAGTAAATTGGAAATAATCAATATCAATTTGTAAAAAACAGTTTCGTGAAACCCTGGACCGCAGCCGTAGCATAAATACCTTTTATATTATAGTATCCTCAAAGGGTTTGATCTTATCGTTTTAACTTGATATATTTGTTTTTTCAGACGTTATGGTATTTAATTTTCTAACGGGTCCTTTCTTTCGTATTGGCTCGTGACCAGTTATACTCGATGATTTAAATCTAGCGCCTTGCGGACCGAAAGCATCTTTAGGTTCAGGCATGACATATAAAAGGACAATATAGACTACTGCACCTACCAACATCGATACCACTAATCCGATATCTGCACCTTCAAAAAGCTTTGCACCAAGACCTACATACCAACCAGTATTAATAAAAAACGAACCAGAAATAACGGCAGCTAACCAGGCTAAAGTGGCTTGTATATTGAGCCCGTTTTTAAACCAATAGCGCCCCCCAATTTCTCCTCGGTTAAATACCTGCAGATGATCTGGATAGTAGTATCCTTTTCGATTAACAAAAGCTATAACATTAATGATCACCCAAGGTGCCCCCATTATTACGAGGATTCCTAAGAATGAACTAACTAAAACTTCCAAGTGCTCATAGAAAGCACCTAAATAGACTAAAACGGTTGAAACTGCAGCTAGAATTACTGTTGATTGTACACGGGATAGACTAGTAACAATTGCCGAAAAGTCTAGTCCCATACTATATATATTAATAACAGCTTGAGCAGTACCTGGTACTAACGCAATATATAATAATGGGAAGAGGAACCAAAACGGAACAGCCGCCACAAATTCAGAAACATACGGGGCTGTTGGATTATTGAAGCTCACTGCTGTATATGCACCGAATGCAAAAGCACCCCCCATACCAAAAAATCCGCCAATCCAAGTAACCATCATTAATTGTTTATCTTTGTATTTTTCGCGAGATATATGTCGCGTCCAGTCCCCGACATAAGGGCCGTATGATTGTATGGTCGCTGCACAAGAAATAGCCCCGAGAAACCAAGTAGGCCAGAATGAACCAAGTAGATAATCTCCCCCAGCATAACTAGCATCAAAATTTGGCCAGAGCACGAACAATGCTATCACCATTAGAACTCCAGCAGATGGTATCATATACTTTGTCATAGCTACCATATTAGCATGTCCTAAGACGGATATTATTGTCATCACGATAGCGACTGCTGTATAAGCTACTAACTTCAATGTCAAAGTAGCTTCACTACCCCCAAAAATTCTAGTGGCACTACCCGCAAGTACATCGCCTGCAGCCCATACAGATAAAGCAGCAAAGACTATACATGCTAGTATCCCTAAAATAGAGCCAATTAATCTACCCATCGCCCCGAAATGTGCCCCGCTTGCTACTGGATTATTTGTTCCTGTTCTGATTCCAAACAAGGACATTGGGGCCAATAATGTAGCACCTATGGCTGAACCGACAATGATAGAAGTAATTGAACCCCACCAACCTAATCCAATCGAAACTGGAATCCATCCAATTACAATAATCCCAAAAGTCATACTACCGCCAAAAAGTATATAAAAAATGTTAGTAGGCTTAGACCTTCGTTGTTCTTCAGGAATGAAATCTACTCCGAAATTTTCTATACGCCCAACGCTATCGACAAGGACACGACCATTGTCTTGATTTTCATCTCTTCTACCTTCTGCCATTCAGTTTCCTCTCCTTTGATCTTTTCCTAGTATGTGGAGAATAGTGGAAAAAGCAATACTCAACCTAGTTTATTTCCATTTCCCAAACAGTAAATACTATAGAGTCAAATACTGAAATCTAACTGTGTTCCGAATCGCAAATCACATTGGAAACAGAAATAAAAAACTATGGACATTTGGACAGAATGACAAATACAGTGTTTTGTAATCATGTTTTAGGCCAAATATTCCCTCCCCCTAATTATCATTAGTTAATTGAAACTCATGATAGCAAGTTCCGAATAGTCTGTCAACATTTTTTTATTTCTAGCCCAACATTTTTCTCTATCTCACTATTAGAAATACATAAGTAAATGCCAACAGATTTTAAATACTGGGTTTAAGAAAAATTACGAAAACCATTTTAAATTACGGAAGCTTTAGATTGGATGAAGATCCTTCTTAGCTTCTTTTATTTACCGCTAAATTATTAAAAAAGTCTTTAAAACTTACTTTCGTTAAACTTCATATGGTATGTGCATTTAATGAAAGAAAAAGATAGAAGTTACTTCTGCTGCTTAATATATCTCTCCCTTAAGCCAGGTCGATCACGCCGCTTTAGCGGTAAAAACTTAAAGTGAATAAACAATTCTAAAAATAAATACTTGACACACTATTTTTAATTTGTTATTCTACACTCAAGTTAACTAACGGTAGTTAGGTTAAGTTGTTAGTAATACGTCTTATAGGTAATTCTCATACTCTTACATCTTGGGTTTGAGGACGTTAGTGAATCTAAAAACAATACGGGAGTGGTGAAAATTGTATAAGAATGAAGGTAATCTAGCAACCGAAAGCAATTTCAATACTGAAATTGATTTTGCCAATGAGCAGGCGTTGGAGATGATCTGTTCGGCTAATCCGATTCTGATTGATGTTCAACGGGCGATTGATGTCGTTCCTGGTATGACAAAAAATACAATTCTTACATCTGGACCACCCACAAAATGGGAGGATTATACGGGGGGACAACGCAGTGCAATTATTGGTGGGGTAATTCATGAAGGGTTAGCTGATTCTCCGACATCGGCAGCTGCCGCCATTCGCTCCGGTGAAGTTCTAGTATTACCTTGTCAAGATTTCGATTGTGTTGGTTCACTTGCAGGTATTCACACTGCATCAATGCCTGTTTTAGTAGTCGAGGATGAGCAGAGTGGAAGTCGTGCTTACTGCTCATTGTTTGAGGGGAAAGCTCCATCGAGGCTAAATTATGGTGTATATAACAATGAGGTTCGAGAAAACCTGATATTTCTGGAACAGACGATTGGTCCACTCTTAGGAGAAGCCGTTCGACTGTCGGGCGGAATTGAGCTTCGTCCAATAATTCGAAGAGCCCTCAATATGGGTGATGAGCTTCATAGTCGAAACACCGCGGCAACACTACTTTTTACCCGAGAATTATTCCCTTATTTATTAGCAGTTGACCGTAGCGGTGAAAACAAAAAAATTATAGACGAGTTTCTTGATTACATTTTAAGTGGAGACTATTTTTTCCTTCGAGCATCTATGGCTGCTGCAAAGGCGTCTATGGCTCGAGTTAAAAATATAGCAAAGTCAACTATTGTTTCAACAATGGTATTTTCATGCAAAGAGTTCGCCATCCAGGTAGCTGGACTCGGAGATAAATGGTTCCGTGGTCCCCTACCACATATGGAAAGTTGTCATCTATTTGAAGGTTTTAGCAAAAGTGACATTGAGTTTATGGGAGGTGAAAGTATCATATTGGAAACTTACGGACTCGGAGGATTTTCTCAGGCTGCTGCCTTTCCTCTTCAAGCATATCAAGGAGGAACACCTGAAAGTATGATTGAAAAGAATTTACGCATGTATGATATTTCAGCAAGTGAACACACATATTACAAAATTCCTTTCTTAGAGTTCCGCGGGACTCCCATCGGCATCGACATACGAAAAGTAGTTGAAAGTGAGATAACACCTACACTAGATATCGGTGTTGCTGGGAAGGGTGGCGGCCAAATTGGAGCAGGATCCTTTTCAGCTCCAATAGAGCCATTCCAAAAAGCTTTACAAGCTTTTCAAGATAACTTTTTATAAGAGATATTTTCCATATGGGAGGTGATTACCTCAGTAATGTCTTCTTTCCTGTAACCATTTTTATAATGGATACTAGTTTTATTAAAAATACTATAAAAAAATTGGGAGGTATATATTATGGATACATTAGGTTCAATTAAGCAAAAACATACGGAACTCGCGCAGTCATTGTCTGAGAAAGGTGTTAAGTATATTACGGCTAGCTGGATAGACATTCATGGACGCCCTAGAGCAAAAAGCAATCCTGTTAACTTATTACCTAATCTTCTTGCAGGATCTACTCGGTATACGCCACGTGGAATTACTGGGATTGGCACGATGAATCCGGTGGAAGAGGAAGTTACGACACAACCGGACGAAGCCACTCTCACAATACTTCCATGGGACCGTCGATACGCATGGATGGCAGCTGATATGTGGTCTGATAAAGGAGAAACTTTTGAACTTTGTCCTCGTTCCATCTTAAAAAAGCAAATGGCAATAGCTAATAAAGAAGGTTTTGCCACAACATTAGGAGTCGAACCGGAATTCTACTTATTCCGCCCTGAATCTCTTGAAAATGGATCGGGACGTCTAATCCCAATGTCGGACGGTCCTAAATTAAAAAGCCCAGCTTATGATGTTATGACAAAACTTGACACAACAGAGTTCATTGACCGGATGGTTAGATATATGGATGAAATAGGCATGAAGGTATTTGCTTTTGGTGCCGAAGGTGGGGTAGGTCAGTTCGAACTTGATTTTCAATATGGAACATTTTTAGAAATGGCAGATAAAATAACATTGTTTAGAATGATGGCTCATCAAGTTGCTAAGGAAATGGGACTTTTAGTCTCCTTCATGCCTAAACCATATTCTGATGTATGGGGATCTGGAGCTCATTTTAATATGGGGCTTGTCTCTTCAACGGATTCTAATGAAAACATTTTCCGAAACAAAGATAAAAGTTGGACAAAGGAAGCATACGCATACACTGCTGGAATTTTACGACATGCTCCTGCCCTAGCTGCTATCACTAATCCAGTTGTAAACTCATATAAACGCCTAGTTCCTCGATTAGTAGATGGATCACCATCATGGGCACCAATTAAGATTAGTTACGGTCATAATAATCGAACTTGTATGATCAGACTACCGGAAAATAGACCTGCTGTTGAAAACAGAAGCGTAGATACTGCTGCGAATACCTACTTAGCAGGAGCATTCATGCTTGCTGCAGGTTTGAAAGGTATCCGCGAAGGTCTCGATCCAGGAGCTCCAGCAGATTTTTCAACTTATGATAAAGATGACATTCCTAGATTACCACGTACTTTACTTGAAGCAATTGAAGCATTCCAACAAGATCCTCTTACTTATGAGGTATTCTCGGAAGGGTTTATTAAAGACTATGTTGATACAAAACTGGGTGAGTGGGAAGATTACCACTCTCAAGTCTCAGATTGGGAGAGGAAACAATTTCTTTTAGTATAAGATTTTAATGATAGATAGCCACTAGCCACCCCTTCAATAATGTCCGGGGTGGCTAGTGGCTTTATTTATATTGTCGATTTTAAATCCTGAACCGTCATAACTTAGAACTTTCCTTAAATAAACCCTGCGAAAAAACACGCCAGGATGCTTTCAATCGAGATTGAAACCTTTCGCTTCCAGCATACATAAACTCAATGACCAACCCATCAAAAAGGCATAAATAAGCTTCGATTGCATCTTCAATGGTAACATCCTTTAAATTGCCCTTTTTTTCTTCCCATTCAAATATCGGCCTTAATAATTGTCCCAAATCTGCAATTCTTTCATTTGTTTGATGAAATAGCTCCGTCTTGAAAGTATGAGGCGGAGAATAAAGTGTTCGTAAACAAAACATAGAAATGTCTTCACTTAAAAGCCTTTTCTCATAATTAATTAATAATGTATAAAGTATATTTTCAGCTGATTTACTCTCACTTATTTTTAAATTTTGTTGAAAAAAATGTAAGTCGCTTTCTAAGGCATCTTCCAAACATGAAAAAAATATGCTTTCCTTACTCTTAAAATGTGCATACAAAGATGGGGTTTTAAAGCCGACCTCCTTAGCAATCATTGATAAAGAGGTTCCTTCATAACCGTACTCAGAAAAATAGGAGAATGCCACTTCTTTTATTCTGTTAACCGTCATTTTTTTACCTCCCCTTCATTCGAAAATGAGTTTCAACCAATTTCACTTCATAATTCAAAATAAGCTTTTTTTCTACATTTTTATAAGTTTATATAGAAAAAATTTATAACAATTTTAATCAGGAGATGCAACATTATTTATGATATCATCAATAAGATTAAAATGTCTTTGTTATTTATCTACTATTATTTTAACACTTCAAATTTGTTTATTCAGCATTCTTCGAAAAATTATATAATCTATCGTCTCATGGTGCGGTGACAGTCACCAAAACAACTTTGAAACGATTCTGAATAGCGTTCGAATTGTAGAGGTGACTGTGGCCTTTACATAGTCACCTTTATATATGCCTTTTTTCGTTTTTCTATATTATACTCATATATGAACTAATTCTCTGAAGACAGCGGTTGAAATTTCATCAGGAAGGGGAGGACTTTATGTTCATTGGATCGATTTTCTTGCAGGTAATCATCCCCATTCTAATCTTATTAGTAATAGGCGCGGGTTTACAAAGGAAATTTGCATTTAATTTAAGGGCGATTTCGAATTTGATCACGTATTGTCTCATGCCAGCTGCCGTTTTTATCAACATTTATGAGACGGAGATTGATGTCCCGATTCTCCTTGAAATTATCGGGTATTTAATCACTTTTGCTCTGTTGCTAATCTTCGTTAGTGTTATATTAAGCAAACTTTTAAGATTGGACAAAAGTGAATCGGCCATATTCAAAAATGGCATTTCCTTGATCAATTCAGGGAATTATGGAATACCGGTCAGTCAGTTGCTATTTCAGACGAATCCCCTAGGTATCTCTATCCAAATTATCGTCATGGTATTTCAAAATATTTTAACGTATACATACGGATTGTATAATTTAATTTCCGCGACGAAATCTGGGTTGGAAATCCTAAAGTCGCTTTTAAAAATGCCAATCATTCATGCTATGTTGCTTGGCAGTTTGTTAAATGGGTTACATATTTCGATACCAACATTCGTCTGGATTCCGATCAGTCATCTGGCTGAAGCCTTTTTAGCAATCGCACTTGTATTATTGGGAGCTCAACTGGCACAAATTCAGTTTAGGACAATCCTAAATAAGACTATTCTCGTCACCAGTTTAGGGAGACTTATTATCGGTCCGGCTGTTTCCCTGCTTCTCATCTATCTTTTCGGACTGGACGGAATTGTAGCACAATCATTGTTTATCGCAAGTTCCTTTCCGACGTCCCGAAACAGTTCGACACTCGCATTGGAATACGATATTCAACCGGATCTGGCTGCCCAAACGGTTCTGTTTACGACCATTTTAAGCGCAATCACTGTCACGTTTGTCGTTTATTTATCCGGGATATTGTTTGTTTAAGATAATGTTGTCCGAAGTAGAAGCCGGGTTTTAGAAACAATCCAGTATTGATTTGGAACCCGGCAATTCTATTTCCCTAGTGACAGTTTCCAACAAGAAGTCAAAAGATTCGGAGGGTATGCAAAATGAAAATTATACTTTTGGCTGATACCCATCTCCCCAGCGGCCAGAACAAGCTGCCAAGTCGTTTGCTGGAAACATGTGAAGCGGCAGATCTTATCATCCATGCAGGCGATTGGAAATCGATGCAAGTATATGAGGAGCTTTCGCAATATGCGAAGGTGATCGGAGTGTCCGGAAATATAGACGATGAAGAAATCCGCCGGTCATTTCCGTTGAAACAAACAGTTGAAGTTGGCAACTATCGCATTGGGGTCGTCCACGGCCACGGAGAGGGGAAGACGACCGAAAAGCGTGCCTTGGAAGCGTTTGAAGAGGATGAAGTGGACATTATCGTGTTCGGGCATTCGCATATTCCGATGATGCGCTATGCAGGTAAAACATTGCTCATTAATCCGGGCTCACCAACCGCCAAGCGGAAACTCCCGAACTACTCGTTCTGTATATTGCATATAGAACGAGTAGTCCGGGCCGAGTTTGTGTTTTTTTAACAGAACTCTGAAAGTAATCCCCTCTTCAGGCGTGTGACGGGCGTAGCCCAATGATAAGAGGGAGAAATGAATGTCGGTTGGCGCTAGCCAAAACTTTATTTCTTTGATTGTGTAAGGAATTTTGGAATGGAATGGATAGAAAGCATAATTTTTGGCTTGATTTGCGGAAGCCGTTTAATAATTGCACCGATGGATAGCAGCAAAAAGCAAGGGCGCCGGAAGACTCTCACGGAAAGCGACCAAAGCCCTTGCTTTTTACGTGTTTATCGGCAAATTCTACTTTCTGTACAGCCCCTATTTTTCAATTTTAAGAACTATCTTAAAACTAGAGTTTTTCAGTGCCTTTTCAGAATAGAGCCGTTTGTCGTATCTTTGTACCTTAAAATCAACTAGACTTTTGTTTTTATAAAAAAAGAATTTTCTGTATTGATGAAAATGTTATTTTTGAATTGAAACTGATAGCTTGCTCATTTAATATAGGAAAAGAGAATCTCTAAAATTCAGATTTTTATATTATAAATTAATATAATCAGTATGGAGAATCTTTCTTTTTTAGTAGGTGTAGAAGAATTACTATTTTATGAAGGGGGAAAGAAACATGATATTTGGCGTGTTGAAAGATCGGAAAGTTGGAGAGTACAGAGTTATTGCAACACCATTAGAAGTGAGTACGATTAAAGCAGATGGCCACACAGTTCTGGTTGAACGAGATGCTGGCCTTATGGCGGGATTTAGCAACGAGGAATACGAGGAACAAGGCGCTATCATTATCGAAACAACGGAAGAAATGTATGAAAGGGCAGACCTTTTAGCAAAAGTAAAAGAAATTGAAGAACCGGAGTACAAGTTATTAAGAGAGGATCAAATTATTTACACTTGCATTCATCCCGCAGCGCACGAACAACAAGTTCAAGCTATTTTAGACAGCAAGTGCATCGCATTTACCGCGGAAGACTCCCATCGTTTCGGGTCTGTAAACTGTGAAGCTGCAGGTAAACAAGGCGCTTTAATGGGCCTGCAAGCTATGTTAACGATTAACGGCGGAAAAGGGAAATTTGTTAGTGGACTCGCCGGTGCTCCTGGCATGAAAGTTCTAATCCTTGGCGGAGGATTAGTTGGTAAATCCGCATTGCAAGTCCTTCATTCATTAGGTGCTTGGTGTACTGTAATGGACGTCAATTTCGGAACCTTAAGAGATATCGGCCAAATGTACAACGAAAAAGTAAATACGCAATTGTCGACGAAGCAAAACATCGCTAAATTGCTCCCAGAAATCGATATGGTCATTAACTGTGTTAAATGGCCAAAAGGAAGCAAAGATTATTTAATCGATCGGGAAATGCTTCATTTGATGGTAAAAGGGTCGGTTATTGTAGATATCAGTAATGATGAAGACGGGGCTATTGAGTCATTCCGTGAAACAACTCATGAAGATCCGATGTATATTGAAAATGGGGTCGTTCACTATTGTGTCAGTAATATACCCGGAGCAATCGCGAACTCTACATCCGTAGCATATGCGGCATCCGTATTAGGTCATCTGAGATCCATATTAAATTCAGGTGTACGAACAGCATGTATAAAAGATGGTTACTTAAGAAGAAGCCTTACGGCGTATAAAGGTTATTTGACGCATGAGGAAACAAGTGCGCTTCAAAATAGACCTTGGATCAAACCAGAAGACATTTTACATATTGCGCAGGAAAGGCTCGATCCGGCACCCCCTGCTACAGTAACAAAATCAGACAACTTCTTCAAAATTTAATAAGAAAAGGTGTATGCAACTATGACGCTCAATACATTATTGGTAGACTTCACATTCGCGAGTATACTTATTTTTATAAGTATGTATTTGCGTTCCAAGGTGAAGTTTCTACAACGTAATTTCATCCCAGCGAGTTTACTGGCAGGCTTTTTAGGATTGGCATTAGGGCCGGGATTTTTGAATCTATTGCCTTTTTCAGGTGAGATTGGCTCATACGCAGGAGTCATTATTATATTTGTATTTGCTTCAGTAGGGATCAACGGGTTTTCATTCTCCCCTGGAAATATGAAAAATGACTTAAATCGAATGGGAGCATACGCTTCATATAAAATAGTAGTAATGTGTGTTCTTATTTTCGCTCCGATTATATTTTCCATTCTTTTTATATCTAGTTGGATTCCGGATATTAACTATGGGTTTGGATTAATATTAGCGGCAGGTTTCTACGGCGGTCATGGAACGGCAGCAGCTGTAGGTTCCACATTTGAAAACCTAGGATTTGCAGCTGCGACAGATTTGGGGATGACGTCTGCAACGATTGGAATATTGGCGGGCATATTTGGTGGTTTAATATTCATCAAGATTGCTACGAAAAAAGGCTATACCCATTATGTGAAAGACTTCTCCCGGATACCAGAGGATATGAGAACTGGATTGGTAAAATCGACGAATCGAAATTCCATGGGAGAAGAAACGATTTCCCCAGTTGCCCTTGATCCACTTGCATTTCACCTTGCGCTTATCCTTATTCCATCCGGTTTAGGATATTTGTTAAATAATTATATTGCAAACACATGGGGACTTGATTTCCCAACGTTTACAATCGCCTTCATTATAGCCCTACTCATGTATGTAGTTTTGGGGAGAGGGAAAAAAGGCGTTTATAAATATGTCGATGAAAATGTCGTTACTCGGTTAGGAAGCTCCGCTACTGATTACCTAGTATTTTTCGGAGTGGCATCCATAAAATTACCGGTTATTTTGGAATATGCACTGCCGCTTGGACTTTTAATGGTGTCTGGCATCATTCTCGTCACATTGTTGTTATGGGTCGCTGGACCGGCCATGAACTATGAAAGTTGGTTCGAGCGTTCCATATTCGTGTATGGATATGCAACAGGAGTTTTTGCGATCGGTTTAACATTATTGCGTATTATCGACCCCGAGAACAAATCGAAGACGTTGACGGATACTGCAATTGTCGGCCCTATTAATACGCCAATTGAGCTTTTCGCTTGGTCCGCCGGGCCAGCAATGCTTTTAGGCGGGCAACATTGGACATTCGCTGGTATTTATATAGCAATTTCAATTGTCTGTGTAATCATCTCGATTAAATTTAAGTGGTGGTATTGGAAAGTACCTTTTGGTGAACGACCTGAAGCGACTGCCCAGGCGGATAAAACCAGTACATGATGAATAGACGAAAAACTCCGCTAGTTCCTTAGGTCCTGGCGGAGTTTTATTTTATAATCCTCTTTCCTGAGCACCAACGATCATTATCGCCCTGCTTCGGCCTACTTGCGTCCAGACTTTGAATTACGCAAAGCGCAATTCAAAATCCGTGACATCCGCTGAACAGTAAACCAAAACGCTAGTGGACACCTGAACTTAAGCCATATAAAAAGAGCTTGGTCATTTCCTGGGCGAGTTCCTCGGGAGATTGTAAACCAGTCCATAATTTTGTTAATGTCAGGTGCTCAATAACACCAACGATCGCTACGGCAACCGTATTTAAATCTACATCATCATGGAAGTATCCATTTTCCACTTCCGTTGCAAGATTTTCTTCAATCTGCTTTGCTATCTTCTTCTTCATATCAAATGCTTCTTCTGAAACGATAAAGCCGATACGGGCTATTTGTTCATTATCCTCGAATAGGCGAAAAATTGCTGTAATCCCACTGGTAATTCGATCCTGTAATTCCGCCGACTCGATACCAGCAGATAATCGACTTTGCTCCACTAATGTATATAACTTGGCTTTAAACATATCGACCAGCTCTTGAAAAATGGCATCTTTGCTTTTGAAATATAGATAGAACGTTGGTTGCGTGACATGTGCTTCCTTAACAATCATACTGATTTTCGTTTCATGGAACCCACGAAGAGCAAATTGTTTTGCAGCAATTTCCAGTAATAGCTCTCTGCTTTTCTCCCCATCTGCGCCCTTTTTTCGTCCTCTATTATTCAATTAGAACAACTCCAACCTCTATGCTTTTCTAGATGTTCGCCTCGATTACAAACTGAGTAAACAACTCTGTAGTAACAATATTATACTATATTAATCGAGACTAATTAAAATTATCACCGATGCCTCATCATATCCATCCGCTTTCACGGTAAATTCATGCGACCCCGGATTCAAGGCGGCATCGGTAAGGTCAATCGTGATCAACCCTTCAGTCGTTTTCACCCTTGATGAATGGATCGGTGAAGTACTCCCTTCTTTGTATACGCCTGTGAGTTTCCCTCTCCACTCTGGATTGTCAGCAAACGTGATTTCCACAGTTTCCGGATTGGGCGCTGTTCCAGATAAAGAAGGTGATTCTTTTGGCACCGGTATTTCAATTGTCACGACGGCATCCGCATACCCTTCCGCTTTTACAACTATTTTATGGGTTCCCGGATTCAACGGAGCACCTGATAGGTCAATCGTAATTAATCCTTCGCTTATATTCACCCTTGATGAATGAATCGGTGAAGTACTCTCTTCTTTGTATACGCCTGTGAGTTTCCCTCTCCACTCTGGATTGTCGGCAAACGTGATTTCCACAGTTTCCGGATTCGGCGCTGCTCCAGATATAGTAGGCGGTTCTTTTGGCACCGGTATTTCAATTGTCACAACGGCATCCGCATACCCTTCCGCTTTTACAACTATTTTATGGGTTCCCGGATTCAACGGAGCACCTGATAGGTCAATCGTAATTAATCCTTCGCTTATTTTCACCCTTGATGAATGAATCGGTGAAGTACTCCCTTCTTTGTATACGCCTGTGAGTTTCCCTCTCCACTCTGGATTGTCGGCAAACGTAATTTCCACAGTTTCCGGATTGGGCGCTGTTCCAGATATAGTAGGCGGTTCTTTTGGCACCGGTATTTCAATTGTCACAACGGCATCCGCATACCCTTCCGCTTTTACAATTATTTTATGGATGCCTGGACTCAGCGGAGCACCTGTCAGGTCGATCATGATCAACCCTTCAGTCGTTTTTACCCTTGATGAATGAATCGGTGAAGTACTCCCTTCTTTGTATACGCCTGTGAGTTTCCCTCTCCACTCTGGATTGTCGGCAAACGTGATTTCCACAGTTTCCGGATTGGGCGCTGCTCCAGATATAGTAGGCGGTTCTTTTGGCACCGGTATTTCAATTGTCACAACGGCATCCGCATACCCTTCCGCTTTTACAACTATTTTATGGGTTCCCGGATTCAACGGAGCACCTGATAGGTCAATCGTAATTAATCCTTCGCTCATTTTCACCCTTGATGAATGAATCGGTGAAGTACTCCCTTCTTTGTATACGCCTGTGAGTTTCCCTCTCCACTCTGGATTGTCAGCAAACGTGATTTCCACAGTTTCCGGATTCGGCGCTATTCCAGATATAGTAGGCGGTTCTTTTGGCACCGGTATTTCAATTGTCACAACGGCATCCGCATACCCTTCCGCTTTTACAATTATTTTATGGGTTCCCGGATTCAACGGAGCACCTGTTAGGTCAATCGTAATTAATCCTTCGCTCATTTTCACCCTTGATGAATGAATCGGTGAGGCACTCCCCTCTTTGTATACGTCTGTGATTTTTCCTCTCCACTCCGAATCTTCGATAAATTGAATTTGGACTGTTTCTGGATTCGCTACTATCGCATATAAAGCCGGCGGTATAGATAATTGGCTAAGTAAGCGCTGTGCAATTGCAATAGCTTCCTTTAAGGCAACCTTGTCTGCACCTTCAGCCAATTGCTTCACCTTTTCCCTAGCTACGTCAATATCCGCTTGACTTACATTATCTTTTAACTTTGTTTTTGAGTTGTCTACAAACAGATTATTTACAGCCTCCGTAGCTAATCGTAGTTTCACTGCTGCTTCAACTTTCGCTGTTAGGAAGTCCTGCGCTTTTTGGAGATCGGCCAATAAAGATAGTTTGTCAGCACCATCAGCTACTTTACCTACTTTCTCTTTTGCAGCATTAATTGCAGCTTGATCCACACCGGCTTTTAAAGCTGTTTTATTCCCATCTGAAAATAGTGCCGCAACAGCAGCTTTTGCTTTTTGCAACTGATTATTCTCAGTTGATTCTGGTGGTACATAGTTTCCTTCCTCGCTATTATCAACAGAGTCCCCTACTGGTAACGAGATTTCAATATTGGGACGTCCGTTAATCCTGAGAATTTTATGCTTATTTATCTCATAGTTTCGAAAGATAAGCTTTACAGCGCTCATAGAAGTTATATAAACATTTTCGATTTTTGCATTTTTCTCAAGTATGATTCTACTATTCATATTTTCAAGAAAAAGTGAACGGATAGCTGCATTGATCGTTACATTTATTAAATCCTTCATGTTGACTCTGGCAGATGGAATGATTATGCTTGCATCCGCCTCAATGGAAGTGCTTGCCGAGATGATAACTTCACTAATAGAAGTATCGCCTGTTAATTTAATGGAAGACCCATTGGTCTCGACTTTTATCGAAGGTATGCTTGAATTATGAAAGTGGACTTCCGTATTGAATGAATCGGTAGTGGCTGACGAATTAAAGTTTTCTCTATCCCTCGATAGAATTGTTGCCCCTGTTATTCTCGCATTACCTACATAAATTGTGTTTTTCATAGTACTGTTTATGATTATGTCGTTTACTATAGTAATGTCCTGAAAAGACAAGTTACCGCCTTCTATAAATATTTTTGCATCAATTACTGCTCCATTTCCATTCAATACCATGTCCGCTTTGTCCTCAATTGAATTTCTATCTGCATGGAACGTAATCGACTCAACTTTATTAATTGTATTCCCTACAATTCTAACCCTCATTTTTGCATTATTAAGTGAGGAGAAATTTTCCGGTGTTAGCCATTTTCTTTGCTCAGTTGTCAGCGTATAGGTTTTGCCGCCTAATTGTATTGAATTCTCATTGATAGCTGATACTTCAGACTCAATTACGTTCTCTACCGGTTGCTGCCCCAATTGCTGGCAACGGTGGAGAAATAGAGCCATTTGCCCGCGTTTCACTGGGTCATTAGGTGAATATGTTGTTGGCGTAGTACCAATCGTTATTTTGTTCTTGATTAGTGACGTTACATAAGGCGCATACCACATGGTTGTAGCTATGTCTTGAAAATGATTTACTTCCAATTCTTCTTCGGAAAGCTGATAAGCAACTACTAGAATCTTTGCCATTTGTGCACGGGTAAGCGGTTGCTCAGGCTTAAATGTACCGTCGGGATATCCTTGAATTATGCCGGCTTTCACAAGCGCGGCAATCGACTTGTAGTAGTCGGAGTTCTCCTTAATGTCGTGAAACCCTGGATTCCTCACATTTTTCAAATCGAGTTGGAGTGCTCTAGCTAAAATAACGGCTGCGTGTCCGCGCTTCAAATTTTCTGATGGACGATAGGTTCCGTCTGAATAACCGAAAACTATATGTTGTTGAACCAAACTCGCTAAAGCTTCTTCATATTGGCTATTAGGTGGTATGTCAGTAAATACAGCGGCTTTACCGTATGCTTCAGTTGACTGATCAGCGACAATCGTGCTGAATGCCAGTGAAGAAGCTACAACTGCAAGAAATAACTTTTTACTTTCTATCACTCTTTATCCCCCTCAAATTTTCACAAAATAAGAAAGGAGCTTTCATTATAAAGTCCTCTCTACTAACACAAAAGTTTTTCCTATGAAATTTACTTCTTACCAAAATAATACTCATGAGTACTATATATTACTCATGAGTATTATCCTTAATAACGGATCTACTGTCAATTGAATTTTCAACATTTTCAAACTATCTTTAGTACTGTTTCTTCGTACATAATATGGAATGCGCAATAATACAGGTTCTGAAATACATCTTATCTAATGCTAACCCCTCAAGAAACCAACATAACTTGCGACGGCCATCTGAAGGGACCGAATTCCCTTCAGATGGCCGTAAAATGTACCTATTTCCAGCCTACGGAAAAACAGAACGTGACGGTGCGCAGATGGTAAAGTGGGTATTTTTATTCCGGTATTTACATCTGGTAATTCAAGAGCGGGCAGCAAGCGCGTTGGTAGGCAAAATGAATAAGATTTGCTGTAAGACGAAACACTGGTTTCATGTCATAGTTTAGTAACTCCTTTTGTATTGTAAGGAAACAAACGTATCGTCTTTTCCTTTACTATACTAGGAGCTCTTTTGCTTGAGGACAATTGGCAAAGCATCTCACTAACTTTTGTTTTACGTTTTTCACTAAAAATCAAAAACAAGTGTTAGGTGCTAGATCCCAATACTATTCAGAGTTGATTTAGAACCTGTATTCATACTTGCATTTGTAAATGAAAGCATACCTATACAACAATCAACTCGGAACACGTTCTCCCCCCTCAAAATTCCTCACCACCCCTTCAGCGCCCTATGAATAGGTTTACAGAATTTGCTATAATAATAGATAGGAGCCGAACTTTCATGTGTTTGATTCGGCAAATACCATCGGTCAGGCAGGAGGAAATGCAGTTGCAAGTAATAATTTCACATGTAAACACGGATTTCGATGCGCTCGCTTCGATGATTGCAGCAAAGAAACTTTATCCGAACGCCCCCCTCGTCATTTCGGACAAGCAGGACAACCGGGTGCAGCGCTTTTTGAATATTTACCGGGATACGCTCGATTTTGTGCGGGACATCCATGTCGATTGGGACGAAGTGACGGAGATGATCATAGTCGATGTCGCTTCCCTTTCCAGATTAGGAAAGCTTCCGAAAGACTTTGACGAGAAAAAACGAAAGTTTATCGTCTATGACCATCACCCGAAGCGGGAAACTGATGTCGCGTATGATGAGGGAATTGTCGAACCTGTAGGAGCCGCCGTCACGTTGCTGCTCGAAGAAATCCAAAAACAGGGTCTGCCGATCTCCCAGTTTGAAGCTTCCCTTTTCGGACTTGGCATTTATACGGATACCGGGAATTTTACATATAAAAACACGACAGCCCGCGATTTGCTAATGGCCGGTTATTTGATTGAAAACGGAATGAGTCTGGAAATGGTGCAGCGTTTTTCAGAAGAAGTTCTAAAGCCCGAACAGCAAGAGTTACTGGACCACCTCCTTTCAGAGACAACTATTCACGAGGTGGACGGACTGGAAATCGCCGTCAGTTCCTGGCAGTTGAAAAAACCACAGAACGGGCTCGCCACGATTACGACTAGATTATTGAAAACGAAAGGGACGGACGCGGCCATTACAGTCGTCAAGATGAAAAACAATGTCCATGTCGTGGGACGTGCTAATTCCGACCGGATCACCTTGTTGCCGATTCTCCAGATGTTTGGCGGAGGAGGCCATAAGCATGCGGGCTCTGCAACGGTTAAAAAAGGCGACCTGGAAAATGTGTTAAACGAGCTGACCGACCATTTGGATCTAATGTTGAAGCCGGCCATCTCCGCAAGAGAAATCATGACCCATCCTGTGAAGACGTTGTCCCCTGACACGACAATCGAGGAAGCAGGCCAACTCATGTACCGTTACGGACATTCCGGTTATCCGATTGTGGCGGATGACCGGTTAGTCGGCTTGATTACCAGAAGGGATCTCGACAAAGGGAATCACCACGGCTTGGGACACGCGCCGGTAAAAGGATATATGACGACGAATGTTATCACAATCGATCCGTCTACGACAGCTGAACAAATACAGGAGCTTGTCATCGAGCATAATATCGGTCGGCTGCCTGTAGTCGAAGATGGAAAAATGGTCGGCATTGTAACGAGGACAAATATTATTGAAATGTTGCACAGTGATACGTTCTCGGATGAGTCGGATGAAAAATCTGATGTCTCACAACATCATTTGCAGGAAGTGATGGAATCGCAATTATCGGAAGACGTGTTCTCTTTGTTGAAGGAGATCGGCGAAATCGCAAGCCGGATGGATATCCCAGTCTTTCTGATTGGCGGCATTGTGCGGGACATCCTTCTGGACAAACCGAATGACGACATTGATATCGTCGTGGAGGGCAATGGAATCCTATTTGCTAAAAACCTGCAGGAGGAGTACGGGGGTGAAGTACTCGAACACGAAAGCTTCGGCACGGCGACTTGGCTCCATCCGTCAGAGTTGTCCATCGATTTGACCTCATCAAGGCTCGAATATTACGAGCGTCCTGCGTCTTTGCCGAATGTTGAAACATCAACTTTGGAAGAAGATCTGCAGAGGCGGGACTTCACGATCAATGCGATGGCGATCCGTCTGAATGTAGATACATTCGGCGAGCTCATCGATCCGTTCGGCGGCCGGGAAGATATCCGTGAGGAGAAGATAAAAGTTCTTCATAATATCAGTTTCATTGAAGATCCGACACGCATTTTCCGGGCGGTACGTTTTGAAGGGCGTTTTCAATTCCGGATGGATGAGCAAACCGAAAAATTGGCATTGAACTCCATTGAGAATGTCATACATCTGACAGCGCCCCGCATCGTGGAGGAGATGAAACGGCTCTTCAAAGAAGGCAACCCGTCCGATGTAATCCGCCGATTATTCGAACTGCAATTCTGGCAGCAATTTGGAATCAAAGACGAAGCGGAAGGATCGGCTTGTATGATCGCGGAGAAACTCCAAGCACTGTACCATGAACATTCCGCAGACCGCCAAGGAAGTCAGTTGGACTGGTTCCCCTACTTCTTGCTGCCGTTCTATTGTGGCTCAAGCCTTCATGCCGTCCAAAAATTTGCTCTGACGAAACAAGATATGAAGTTGTTAAAGGAAATCGAGGGATTGAAGCAATTTGGCCATTGGAGCGAAGCGGATCAGATCGGTGATTATCACCCTCTTTTGAAGCATGTTTCAGAAGAAGCGATTTTCTTTATTCTGGCCGCGGAGAAGATGGAAAAGCAACAACTAGTCATCGATTATGTGAACCGCCGATATCATCTTCCGAAATATTTGACGGGAGAAGATTTAGTGAAGCTTGGCCATAAACCCGGTCCTTCATTCTCCGAGATTCTATTGAAGGTGGAAGTGGGTCAGCTAAATGGGAAAATTGCATCAAAAGAACAAGCCCAAGAGTGGCTAACAGAACACTTTCTTTATAGTAAGCAAATCTGACCTAGTTCACCGCATGGCCCAGCCCCCTGCTTCGCCGTTTTGAAGTCGGGGGCTGTTTGTGTTAGTTATGGAATTTTTCATTTCCAACTTCACTGCTGCCTACTCAGTCCTTTACATATGACTTTATTTCAGACAAGTATCTGTGCATCAAACAAAAGAAGTGGTAAAATTCATGAGGAGTAAAGGGTTTTGCAACAGATACATGTTGCAAGAGGAGGATATGAATTGAACAACGAGCATAATTTTTGGCTTGATTTACCAAAGCCGTTCTTTATATTGGCACCAATGGAAGATGTCACGGACGTCGTGTTCCGTCACGTCATCAGTGAAGCCGCGAAACCGGATGTCTTTTTCACGGAATTTACGAATACGGAAAGTTATTGCCATCCTGAAGGAAGAGATAGTGTACGCGGCCGGTTGACGTTCACCGAAGATGAACAACCGATTGTAGCGCATATTTGGGGAGATAAACCGGAGTACTTTAAACAAATGAGCGTCGACATGAAAGAACTCGGATTCCGTGGCATTGATTTAAACATGGGATGCCCGGTGCACAACGTTGCAGCAAATGGAAAAGGCGCGGGATTAATACGGCGCCCTGAAGTGGCGGCGGAACTAATTCAAGCGGCAAAAGCCGGCGGGTTGCCAGTCAGTGTGAAAACAAGACTGGGCTACGTCAAAGTTGATGAATGGCGCGATTGGCTAAGACATGTATTGGAACAGGATATCGCGAATCTTTCTATTCACCTTCGTACTAGAAAAGAAATGAGCAAAGTGGACGCACATTGGGAACTAATCCCTGAGATTAAAAAATTACGGGATGAAATTGCTCCAAATACATTGCTAACGATCAACGGAGATATCCCTGACCGCGCAACAGGATTACAATTAGTCGACCAATACGGCGTCGATGGTGTCATGATCGGCCGCGGCGTTTTCACCAATCCATTCGCGTTTGAAAAAGAACCGAGAGAACATAGCGTGAAAGAATATCTCGACCTGTTGCTTTTACAACTGGATCTCCATGATCAATATTCAAGCGAATTCGAGCCCCGTCCATTCAAACCGCTCCTTCGCTTTTTTAAAATCTACATTCGTGGATTTAGAGGAGCAAGCGAGTTACGAAATCAATTAATGGGTACGAAATCGACGGATGAAGTGCGGCGGTTGGTGAAAGAGGTAATGGATAAGGGATTGGATTGAGGAAGATTTTCAAAGAAGGGATAAGGTGGCCCGAACTCCTCATGATATCAGGGCCTTCATTTCACAATCTTCAATGAATGATATCATAAACGTCGTGTTAAGTTCCATCACCTGCGCAACATCGAAACCGGAATTATTTTTCATTTAGATGAATTGATAAATGGGCGAGCATTTTACATGTGTAAAATACTTGCCCATTCGTCTTAAGACTTATGTTCATTTTAAAAGAAATTTTTATTTTCTATCATAGAAGAAGATAGTTTTGTTTTATCAATTAAGACTCTTTGTATCCTTTCTAACACGAGATAGCATAAGAAGCTTAGAAAAACAGCAAAGAGAGTAGCGCCAGTTGGTAATACAAAAACAAAGGAAAAATAATACGCAAAGGCAGTACCTATAACAAAGGTTAAATAGGCCGCATAGTTTACCCCTCCTATATACCAATATGTTTTCTTTTCTCCACTAACAATTTCATTTGCATCATAATTAGATTTTTTTAGAAGGTAATAGTCAGTGAGCATTACAGTGACTAGTGGAATAAAGATAACTCCACTCAAGATTAGATAATCTTGGAAATGGTCTAATAACCAATCCTTTAAAAATGAGCCTATTATTGTAATCATACCTATTACAAGAGCTGGGATCCAAAAGCGATGTTTGTTGAAAATTGCCAAGTAGGACATGGTGGCACTGTATACGACCATTACATTTGTAGTTAATACTGAGAGGAATATAACAATCGCGGCAATAAGAGAGACGATTGAGCTATGTTGACCAATTAAATCAGTCGGGTCATATATCATCGGCAGACCTTGTAAAACTGCGAAACCTACTACAGTTAACCCTAAACCTAAAGCAATGATATTGCCAATGTTGTAACCAACAAAAGTACCTACTAAACTTATACGGGTTGTTTTACAATATCTATTGTAATCGCAAACTAAGGCCATAAATGTAAAAACTGTTACAAATACAATATCAAATCCTATCATATTAGTGATTTCTGGGGTTGCACTGCCTTTCATCATAAGCAGAGATTGCACGTCAAATTTAGTAAACATGTACCCAAAAACAATTAATGCAAGCACTACCATTATACTCGCCACTGCTCTTTCTGCTGCCACTACGCCTCGGTATCCAAATAGCACAATTAATACAGTGAGTACGGCAGTAATGAATACAAATAGGTTTATATTGTTATAGCCTGATATATAGTAGACTGCATGATCTAAACTTAGAGCCGCCATATAGGTTTGAATAAATGTCCAACCAATATACATTATTCCCAGTGCAGCAGCCGGTAGTATAGATCCACGATGACCAAAGGCTCCCCTAGTAAGTATTAAAGTGGGTAATCCAGTTATTGTTCCAATTTTCCCTACAGATATGAGGAAAAAAGCTCCGACAATAGAGCCAATGATGGTGATGAAAAAAGCTGTTAAAAAGGGAAGTTCCGGAACAAGTAACATACCTGTATAGACAGTGGTTACAATTACTGCTGCACCAATCCATAATGATGCTGTTGAAAAATAGCCTAATGTTCGATTCTCAGATGAAATGGGGTGCACACTGTCCTGTCCAAAATTACTAACGAGATTTCGGATTTTCATATTTATTCACCTCATGCTTTAATAGTAAGTACTCATAAGTGAAATGGATTTTTACTATTATAATTTTCCCCATGTCCTGTACAGCCCGTCGTGTGCCTTGAAACTCATTTTCATCGAAGATAAATAACTTCCTTATTTTCAGGTAATCGCAAGCCTAATTTTCAAGGAGCATTCGCTATTGATCTTATATAAACTTTATTATAAGCTTTAGTCGCTTTTTCAAAACAGATTGTAGGAGCACTAACAACCCCCGCGCCAATTTGACCCCCATCTTTATGTGCTACTCCCATATTTATCACTGGAGTAATTCCTGATTCAACGATGCGGTGTATATCAATCCCTAATGGCGCCCCTCTAAATTGAAAAACTGGTATTTTATATTCCGGATGCTCATCCAACGTAATCTCGTACATTTTATTGTTATTTTCAATCATCAATTCTGGAGTACCGCCACTATAATCCTGTAGAGTAAATGCTGCTGCTTGAACAAATCCACCCAATCCCATTGTTTCTGTAATACAGCTTTCCCCTCCCATCCATGAGACGTCGGCATCTGTATATCCTTCGAATAACTTTACCTGTCCTTTTGGAAGAGGTGCCCTAAACCATTGATCCCCTAGACCACTTACCCTAATAGCGAATTCCTTGCAGCTAAATGTCATAGCTGTAACTATAGAGCACCCCTTGATATTACTGATAGTATCGGATGTCACTTTACAAGCGGCCATCGCTAAACGGAGAAAATTATAATCGTTATTCAAATAATCTAAAGTTTGATTGATAGCAACAGGGTCGGTATTATATTGTTCTAATAAATAAGGAAATAGATGCCTGCTAAAAAGAAGGGAAGCAGCAGTATTTCTGCTGTGCAGTTCATCCCCCATATTAATTGCACGACGAATTATTGGACGAAGTGCAATTCCTCCACTTTCTCGCACAGCTATCCCAATTACGTTACAAACGACTTCTTTAAGATGGAGGAGATTATTTCGAGTGTTATCGGTATATAAGCCATAAGTTATTTTTTCTTCAATTGCTCCCTCGTATGGAGAACAAAAAGCCCGATTACCGTTTGTCCTATCTTCCACTACGAATACAGGCATTGATGCGGTATAAATACCTGTCACAGATCCGATACAGCCAAAATCATGACATGGGGCGATAGTTATTTCTCCAGAGGTTATTTTTGACTCTGCATCCTCTAGATTTTCGGCCAATCCCTCAAATAACGCGCCAGATAGAATTGCATTACGCTGCCCACCTGTATATTCTTCCCAGGGGAGAGGTGCCCCCGAGGTTAATATCATATTTTTTTTAAAGTTCGGGACTACTTCCTCAACAGTCCTCACATCAACTAGATAAGGATCTGAACTTTTTATCCTTTCCAAAGCATAGGCGTTAGCTTTAACTTTTTCTTCAAATGATATATTATTCATATCTGTCACCTACATTCTTAATAAGTTTGTCTTCACCGATTCTACAAAAGTGTTGAAAATACGCTGGTGGAAATTCTTGTGCTTTGCTATTACTTCAGGATGCCATTGAACACCTACCACCCAACGATGTTGTGTCGATTCAACTGCCTCTATTAAATTATCCGTAGCTACAGCAATCACTTTGAGTCCCTGCCCTAAGTCATCGATAGCTTGATGGTGTTTTGAATTTACTGCCTCACTATTAAATTCAGTTAAATCCGCCAGTTTCGAAGTACCTATCAACTCTATTTCATGGGAGATTTCTTGTTCCGATTTCACATTATGAATGTCTAGGTAAGGACACTCTTTCAAAATGTCTTGATAGAGTGTTCCTCCAAATGCGACATTCAATAACTGCCCACCTCTACAAATCCCTAAAATAGGGATATCTAAATTTAATGCATCTACCAGAATTTTAAATTCAAAGTTGTCTCTAATCTTGTCGGGTTTGTCCGTATACGGTTTACGGATTTGCCTGTAAAAAGATGGATCAATGTCGGCTCCGCCAGTTAAAATCAGGCCATCAAGTTTACTCAAAACAGACAGATTGAACATTGGTGGAATGGCAATTCCGTATGCACCCGAATTTTGTAAAACTTGATAAAAAGCCAAGGGCAGGGAGACGTGCGGATACGCTCCCTCAATACCCTTTTCTGAAACCCCACAGGTTATTCCAATCAGCGGCCTGTATTCATTTGCCAACTCACAATATACCTCTTTCTTGGAAAACGCTTTCATTACGAGGATTATTTAAACTTCAATTTCATTCATTTAAATAACGTATCAAACTCCCACTCGTAGCTAAAT
Organism: Sporosarcina sp. FSL W7-1349; assembly: GCF_038003045.1. Lineage (NCBI taxonomy): Bacteria > Bacillati > Bacillota > Bacilli > Caryophanales > Caryophanaceae > Sporosarcina > Sporosarcina sp. FSL W7-1349. Next base: position 156,920 of record NZ_JBBOOK010000003.1, on the reverse strand, counting down.
TTAGCAATTCGCAGCATTACGGAAGTTTCAATGTCCGTCACACCTTCTAGTTCACCAACCTCGAGCAAAAAATCTAAAAGATGGTCATTATCAATAAAAAATGCCTCGGCCACTAAATTCCATTTTCCTGTTGAATAACCAACATAACGAGTTTCTGCTCGATTGGTTAAGAAGCCTTCAGTTTTAATTATTTCCGAGCGTTCACATTTAATATTGATAATTGTGCTTAAAAACTTTTTAAAGTGATCGGGATTACGGACGGCAACCACTTTAATTATCTTTTCTTCCTTTAAACGATTAATTCTTCGCCTGGCTGTTGCTTCTGCTATATGAAGTCTTTCAGCTATTTCGGTATTCGGCATTCTTCCGTCCTCAATTAGCAGCTTTACAATTTCCTCATCCAGCGCATCAAGTTCAGGCGGAATTCGGATTACATTTTTATTTATCAATTGGCATCATCCTCTACATGTAAATGTTTAAAATAATTTCATGTAGCGTTTTTGTTCATATTCAGAGACATGGAAGTGATGTTCAGCCCATTCTTTTTTCTTTAATTTTACCCATTCATCCTTAAACTCCTTGCCAAAAACCTTTTCTGTTAAAGGATCTCTATCAAATGCTTCGACAGCCTCCAGTAAATCCCTAGGAAGTATACCAACCCCCAAATTCTTTAACTCTTCATCTGAGAGATTATATAAATCAAAATCAACAAGGTCTCCCGGATCCAAACCTTCAGCAATACCTTCTAGACCAGCAGCTAAATGAAGAGCAGATGATAAATAAAAGTTAGCTGAAATGTCTGGAACCCTATTTTCTACAGCTGGTCGGTTTTTAGGAACTCTTAGCATTGCAGTCCTATTGTTACGCCCGTAGGTAGCATATACAGGTGCCCAACTTATTTGCGGCATCATACCTCTCGGTGTTAAGCGCTTATAGGAATTGACTAACGGAGCTGAAATTGCAGCCAAAGAACCTGCGTGACGTAACAATCCAGCAATAAAGGAGTAAGCAATACTTGACAAATTATTACCTCGAGGATCATTTTCATCATAAAAGAGGTTTTGATTTGTACCTACTTTATAAAGGCTCATATTATGATGGGCCCCGCTTCCAAAGTTATCCACGAAGGGTTTTGGCATAAAGCTTGCAAATGCGCCATACTGTCTAGCAACTTCTCCAGCCATTAGTCTTAAAAAAATCAGTCTATCAGCCGTAGTTACAGCATTTTCAAAAGTAAAATCAAATTCATATTGACCATTTCCACCTTCATGAACTAAAGAATTTACATCCCACCCTAACTCATTCATATACTCAACCATAGTATCCAAAAAAGGCATAGAATGTAAGGTAGTTCTAATGTCATATCCAGGCATCACTAATGTGTCTTCCGGCGCGTACGGTTTAACTTTCCCATCCTCTTCACGTAGGATATAAAACTCTGGTTCAATTCCTAACATGAATTCAAAACCAGCTTTTCGAGCTTCTTCCATTGTTTTCTTTAAAATCACTCTACTACATAGCGGATACGGTTCACCGTGATAATGGAGGTCACTTGCAAACCACACCACATCTCTTTTCCATGGTAAAATGACTAAGCTATCTCGATCTGGTATAGTTTGACATTCGTCATCTTGCGGTCCTTTTCCACCCATCCCTTCCAAAGCATAAACTGTATAGAGCTCCGATCCTTTCATCATTGAATCAAGGTGATCAATTGGTACCATCTTCGATTTAGTAATGCCATGAACATCTACATAAGATCCCAAAGCATATTTAACCCCTTTGTCCTTCAATTCTTTTTTCAATTCTTCAATGTTTTGTTTTGCCGCGAGTTGTTCTGTTCCTGCAAATTTACTTGTCATTTTGTCTAACCCCTTTCGCAAAGTTGTAAAACTGAATATTTGAAATGTACCAACTATTATTTTAAAAGTCAATTTTATCTGAAATTTCAACTAAATTCGTCGCAGTAGCAATATAAATGAACGTAATTCGTCACAACATTTGATGAGTGACCACTTCTAACATGTCATTTTATTCAGATCAACTAGCGTTGTGGGTCAAATATTGATAGATACTTTAAATATGAGATGGACTAAATTCATCAAAAAAAGAGATTGGAAAATTATATTTTCTCAATCTCTTTTATGTATATTTCATTTCATCGTAGTTATTTAGAGGGAACAGTAAAAACGTGAGATACAAATGAAGAAATTATGAAGTAGATGGCTTCATTTTTCTCGGATTGACAAAATAAATCATTACGGCAGCAAGAAGACTTAGTATACTTAAATACCCGAATACAATCATAAAGTTATTGCTAGTATTATCTACTAATAATCCACTTATAGAAGGTCCTAAAATTCCAGCTACAAAACCATATCCCGTAAATAAATAACCAAATATTAAGCCGAAATTTTGCAGGCCAAAACATTCTGTTGCTAAAGGGGCCGAGCAAGCAAATAAAGTTCCAAATGCAAATCCAATAATGGAAACTAAGATACAAATTACTATAATTGAATTTACTTGTGGCAATGCAATATAGGCTAGCCCTGAAAGAATAAATGTTAAACTCATTAGTAGATTTCTAGGCATATAATCAGATAAGATCCCCGCAATAATACGACCAAATCCATTAGTTAAATTGAAAGCGGTTAAGACCAAAATTGCCAAAGTCGCATCAAAGCCTTTATTCATACCAAAAACTACTGCAAGTGAAATCATGCTCATTCCAGCCGCTCCTTGAAATGCCCATGTCGACCAAAACATCCAAAACTCTTTCGATTTGAGAGCTTGGTGTAAACTAAGAGAATGTACTTTGTTAGAGGAATCTATGTTTGGCTTCACAAGTTCTGGCTGGTTTTCATCCTTGATGAAAGAAGCGACAATGATTCCAACCGTAATAGTTAAGGTAAGTACAATTATATTCATCAAGAAATAATCATATTTGATTAACATCGCACTAAAAACCGGTGACATGATAGCAGCAGAAATACCAAAGCTAAAATTGACAACACCCGTAACCAAACCAGGTTTAGTGGGATAGTTTTTTTGCACGGTCGTTAAAACCGGTGTATAAATCAAGCTGCTCCCAACGCCTATTAAAAACGCCCAGAGATAGACCATGATAATATTGGTCGCGTATGCAGCTACGATTAAAGATGCACTGCATATAATCGTTCCAATCGTAGTAATCAGCCTTGTACTAATTTTCTTATGTAATTTCCCTATGTAAAAAGCCCCAATGCCAAGCGCAATCAAAATAAAAAACATGCTATTGCCAACTTGGCTTTGTGTGATGTTTAATTTCTCTTGCCAATATACTCCCATTACTCCAGGGTAGCCGAACACTAAAGCTCCGGGTAAGAAAATTACTGCAACACATCCGATTACGGAAATAATATTTTTATTCATTTCACAATCACTCCTTTCACTTAAAAACCATTAACTACACATAGTATTTATACTAAATCCCTCCACCATTTTGATAAATTTCTCGCTTAACTTTAAGGAATACAAATGCGATTTACTCTGCTTCTAGTGAAATAAATAATCTGCAATAAAGGGGGTTTTTTATCAGTATCTTTCTTTTAAATTCCTGTGTCTTTATCATTTCTACTACTTCACTATCATACCGCAAAATGCCTTAACGGCCCGCCAGTCCACCCCATCTGTCTCGCAACTGAAGAGGACAGCACAACTCCTAATCTAATGTTATTCTTGAATAAATATGGTTCATTTACCGAAAAATAAAGGACTTCATTATTAAGATACGCAATTTTTTCCTTCGAGGAAGGGATACTAGGAGCTAATGGCAATACAACTGGTCCTTCCCTATTCACCATTTGTTGCGCTGTGGCATATATGAAATTTAAAGGCATTTTGCATCACCTTGTTCACTTCTTCATTGGTTAACTCATAACCTCCTTCAGCATCAAGTCTAATTCGATCGAACTCTACAATTAAAAAGTCTTTCAGGCCTTCTATCTTTTGTTTTGTAGTACAACATCGCCGTCAAGACATTTTGTCCCACTAACTCTTTTACAGCTTTATGCCTATTTTTTAGGATTAGGCACTTTAAAAACATTTTCATCCTTGGATATGTATAACCATTTTACCCCACTCATGTAATTTCTTCCTCACGAAACAAACGTTTCTCTTTCTTTATCATTATACAGGAATATACGTTCTATCAACACGTTTTAATAATTATAATTCGATTGAAATTAAATGATTTTATTTGAAACAAGACATAATAAAAAACCCTTTATAAAACAAGGGTTCAGACAGTAGCCACTTCCTTTTGAAGTGGCTGTTTTTACACCACACACATGTATCAGACTGTAATTGACTGGTAATTGAATTGATAAATGTATGTAAATTAATTATGGAATGTTCAAAATTTTAATTATGGATGTTTTTAAACAATCCATAATTCGTTATGCTTAAACTGTTCATCAACAAATCTGAAAAAAGAAAAGAGGGGGGAAACATTGGCTAATTTAGTTGAGGAAAATCTCAAAACTGTATGGAAACAAATCGAATTTGCTTGTCAAGCTTTGGGACGTAAAAAAGAAGTTGTAAAATTGTTGATAGCAACAAAACAATACCGATGGAAAAACTGAAAATTGCTTTTAAAGCAGGGAAACTCTATTTGGAGAAAATAAAGCTCAAGAACTTCGGGAGAAATTTCCGCATATACAACAATACAACCAAGTAGAATGGCACTTTATTGGACAGCTACAAACGAATAAAGTGAAGCACGTTATAAAATATGTCACACTCATTCATTCGGTGGACCGGTTAAAAATTAGGACAGGCGTTACGTCATCAATTTGTCAAAGAGAACTAGACAATGGATATTTTGGTACAAATTAATACGTCTTACGAATCAAGCAAGTCCGGTGCATCACAAGAATCAGCTCTGGAGTTGGTTGAACATTCGTCCAAGTTTGAAACGTTAAATATAAAGGGCTGATGACGATTGGAAAACTGAATGCCACAAACGATGAGACCAGACACTGTTTCCAATTATTAAAACAAATCCAAACATAAATTAAAGAAAAAGATTTTCCACATATAGAAATTAATATTCTCTCGATGGGTATGTCTGGTGATTTTTAGGTTGCTATTGAAGAAGGATCTGCCAGCATACGAGTGGGCACAAAAGTGTTTGGACAACGTTATTTGCCGGACGGGCATTATTGGAATGAAAACCTACTCCAAGATAATTAGGAAAGAGGTAAGAAGTACTTATGAATAAAACATCAAATTCATTGAGTGGTCGCGATTTGTTTTCGCCTAGTATTGCTGCTTTAGTAGGTGTCATTGTCAATTATGGGGGTACTTTTATTCTTGTGTTTCAGGCAGCAAAAGTAGCTGGTCTAAGTCCTGAAATGACCGCCTCTTGGATATGGTCGATTTCTATTGGTGTGGGGGTAACTGGTATATGGCTAAGTTACCGATACCGTGAACCAATTATTACAGCTTGGTCAACACCAGGTGTAGCTTTTCTTGTTTCAGCTTTAGCGATAACACCCTATCCGGAAGCAATTGGGGCCTATATCATCTCTGCTATAGGGTTTATTTTTTTGGGGTTATCGGGAATGTTTGAACGTTTTGTACAGCGTATTCCTCCTGGGATTGCAGCTGGATTGCTGGCAGGTATTTTATTACAGTTTGGTATTTCGGCTTTCGGCGGTGCGGAAGTTGACCCTCTGCTTGTAGTCGTTCTGTTTGCTTCGTATATCATATTAAGAAGGTTTACATCTCGATATGCTATAGTAGGTATTTTGATAATTGGCCTGATTTATTTGATCAGTATGAGGCAAGCAGATTTTAGCAATATTAAATTGGCAATCGCATTGCCAGTATTTGTCGTTCCGGAATTTTCGCTGCATGCATTACTGGGTGTTGCATTACCGCTGTTTATTATTACGTTGACAGGACAATATATGCCTGGAATGCTTGTATTGCGAAACGATGGATTTAAAACAAGTGCGAATCCAATTTTGGGCGTAACAGGTCTGGGCTCGCTTCTAGCAGCACCATTTGGCGCAAGTCCTTTTAACGTAGCGGCCATAACAGCGGCAATTGCTACAGGGAAAGACGCACATGAGGATCCAAACAAACGTTATATTGCAGGTCTTGCTAGTGGTATCTTTTATATTATTGTCGGCGTATTTGGTGTGACACTGGCTGCACTGTTCCAAATCCTCCCTGCTACCTTTATTGCGACATTAGCGGGATTGGCATTACTAGGTACAATTGGTAGTAGTCTCGCCAACGCTTTAACGAATCCAAACGGGCGCGAAACCGCACTTATTACTTTTTTAGCAACAGCCGCAAATGTTACATTACTTGAAGTCGGGGGGGCATTTTGGGGACTTGTTGCTGGTTTAGTGGCACATGTAATGATTCATGGGAAATTTCATAAAAAGCAATACAAGCTAAGCAGAGTACAACAAGCTGAACAGAAACAATAGGAAAAATGAATGCAGGTACAGAGCAGGTCAAAGCATAAATGAAGCTGTAATAAAGATCAAATTCAGGCGGAGATACTTGTATTATAAAAGTATCTCCGCAAGACGATAAATGCCTTCTTCAATAGCCGCTTCATCTACTTTAGCAAAACCAAGCACCCATCCTTTTCGATCACTACTTATACAATAAGCACTAAGTGGATACACACGTATCCCTCTTTTGAGTGCTTCGTACGTTGCGACTTCTTCATCAAACGATTCTTCAGCTTCAAGAAGCATATGCAATCCCGTTTCTATCCCACTCAGTTTGAAACGATCACCTAGCCCAGTTTCGTTGATAGCTTTCGTCATGGCTTCATGTCTACGGCGATATACATTTCTCACTCTCCTCATATGGCGCATAAAATGACCATGTTCGATAAAATGAGCAAGCGTCAATTGCTCCATAATTGGAAGGTGACGATAAGTTAATTTATGTATTTTGGCAAGTTGGCGAATTGCGTCTTTTGGGCCAACGATTGCTGATATGCGAATACCGGGAGCAACCATTTTTGAAAAACTCATCATATATAATGTATTTTGAGGTTGTTGACTAAATAAGGTTGGAAGCGGATCACCACGATATCTAAATTCGCCATCATAATCGTCCTCAACAATCCAAAATTGATTTTGAACAGCCATGTGTAACAATTGTTGCTTGCGGGATTCAGACATAATGACTCCAACTGCGCACTGATGCGAAGGAGTTACAAAGACAAGCTTGGATTGTGGATGAATGCAATCTACTTGTAGTCCGTGCTCGTCAACGGGGACAGGAACAACACCCATGGACCGATATTTCATCGTCATCCAAGCAGCTGGAAAACCGGGATCTTCAACAGAAACCGTATCTCCCTCATGTAATAAGGCTTGGGCGATTAAATCTATGCTATGCTGTGCGCCTGAAGTTATTATAATTTGGTCGATATCCACGTGAATTCCCCGTTCGAATGTCAAGTAACGTTGAATTTGTTCACGTAGCGGTACAAATCCATAAGGATTACCATAGCCCCAACTTGCTAGGTCTGCTTTTGATGATGCCTGTAAAAACGATTGTCTCCAATTTTTTTGAAATTGTTCGTCCAAGTATGGCTCGTGGGGACAGAAATCGATTTCTACGTTTGGATTTTCTTTGCCTCTTAACCAGCTTTGCAACTGTTCGACTGCGGAGTTTAACAAAGGTAATTGTGGCATAGATGGCCCTTGTGGTGAAACCTCCTCTGAAGAGCTGGATTTATAACCCCATTCACTTACCCTTGTTCCACCGCGTCGATTTGTTACAGTGTACCCACGACTATACAATTCCTCATAAACAATCTGTATGGTGGAGCGTGAGACACCAACTAATACGGCGAGTTCACGAGATGGGGGCAGTATTTCACCCGGTGGCCATTTTCCTGTCGTAATATTATGAATTGCTTGGTCAAGAAGCTGCTGCCATATGGGACTTTTATCATCTCGGTTAACTTTTAGCATTTAATTCACTCCTAGATGATTTTCTATTCAAGATATGGATTGCCCAATAATTAATATATGGAGGTTTCAACTCAATCCATTGGTTGATATACTAACACGTGAATAGTTGCCTTTGCAACACAAAGCATTAGGCAAAAGGAAGTTTTTTAGGCCTAACTTGGAAGCAGTGAGATAGTGGAAAAATCTCTCCATTTCTTTGAATGGAGAGAGTAGGGCAAAGTAATATGGAATAGAGAGGGATCTTTTCATGAAGAACTTGGAACAAAAAGACAAAGTATTGGCTGAAGCTATTAGGAATGAGCTTTCAAGACAACAAGATAAAATAGAGCTGATTGCATCAGAGAACTTTGTTAGTCAAGCTGTAATGGAAGCAACAGGTACTGTACTGACAAACAAGTATGCCGAAGGATATCCAGGAAGAAGATATTATGGTGGTTGTGATTATGTAGATGTAATAGAGGAACTTGCCATTCAACGTGTTAAAAATCTTTTTGGCGCTGAGCATGCAAATGTTCAGCCTCACTCAGGTTCGCAGGCAAATATGGCGGTTTACTTCGCTTCATTGGAACTAGGAGACAAAATTTTAGGGATGAATTTATCCCATGGCGGTCATCTCACACATGGAAGTCCGGTAAATTTTTCCGGTAAATTCTACAATTTTGTCTCTTATGGTGTAGATGAACAAACGGGTTATATTGACTATGATCACGTGCGCAAACTTGCTCATAAACATCAACCACGCATGCTCGTGGCTGGTGCTAGTGCCTATTCACGGACGATTGACTTTAAGTTGCTTGCTCAAATTGCTGCTGAAGTCGGAGCCATATTCTTTGTGGATATGGCACATATTGCGGGAATTGTTGCGGCGGGATTCCACCCCAACCCGTTACCACATGCAGACTTTGTTACAACGACAACACATAAAACGTTGCGCGGACCAAGGGGTGGTGTCATAATGTGTAGAAAATCTTATGCAGAAACAATCGATAAAGCGATATTCCCTGGATCACAAGGTGGACCATTAATGCATATCATCGCAGCAAAAGCTGTTGCGCTTGGAGAGGCGTTACAATCAGATTTCAAAACGTATATTGAAAAAGTTCTTGAAAATGCCAAAGTGTTGGCAGAGACATTAATAAGTGAAGGATTAAATGTCGTTTCGGGGGGAACAGACAATCATATTGTGTTGGTTGATCTGCGTAATATGGGACTAACGGGGAAAGAAGCTGAAATAATACTCGATGAAATAGGAATTACGGCAAATAAAAATTCTATTCCTCACGATCCGGCAAGCCCGTTCGTTACAAGTGGAATTCGATTCGGAACTCCTGCTATGACAACGAGAGGATTAGGACCTAAGGAAATGAAAGAAATTGCCCATCTTATTGTGCTTGCGTTAAAAAAACCAAATTGTTCGGATAGTAAAGAACGGGTTTTAAGAAATGTACATGAAATCACGAATCAGTTTCCTTTATACGAAGGATTACAATAATTTGATGTAGTTTAAATACAGTACAGTCCTTTTCGAGAGTAAATTGAAATAAAATAAGAAACTAAGTTTACTCCTAATGGCCTTTTCGGTTTGAGTCTACTGTTTGCAGTATATTGAGCATTGCTAGTTTTTTCAAGTCTATAATTTTTTATCACAGAATTACATGATTTTTTTATATTTAATAAAGGACACGCCATAAATAAATGATGGCGCAATGACTTCCAGTTCTTCCTTGGAGCTAATAAGAAAACTCTAGCATTAGCTTCACAAGTTATCTATATAAATCGGTGCCGTTCTCATTTGCTGTTTTCACCAAACTCAAGCAGATTACATTCATCTTAGTACCAACTTTCAAAGAGAAAATCCAATTAGGACCAATAACATTTTGTCTTTTCAAGTTCCTTCATTTGATATATCTATTGATTGTATCAGAGTTAACAAGTTAATTTTATATGAGTTGTTTGATTGGGGGCTTACTGAACTTTCGGCAGAAACCCGACCTGTTAGACAACTATCTGCGGTGATACAAGAACATCCGTCTTTCATGCGGAAGAAAATAACCCTGCGTTCGTAAAAACTCGCGCCTTCATAGGCGTGTTTTTTTATATCAACAAATGATGTCCATCATTCAATTGATCCACACTTATTGTAGAAAAAAAGCAAGCCGTTTGAATTGCAGCTTGCCTGTTATATTTCCCTCTATTTAGGTTGAGATTGCCTTCGTTTTATCCTCGATTGAACGCTTTTCATTCATACTACTTATCGATTATCTATGTTTTCCGGATACATGTCGTGCTGCATAAGTCGATTGTACGCCATTTCCTCAAACATCGTTCCCGGCTTTCCGTAATTGCAATAGGGATCAATGGAAATGCCGCCACGCGGTGTGAATTTGGCCCACACTTCAATGTATCTCGGATCCATCAACTCGATTAAATCTTTCATAATGAGATTTACGCAATCTTCATGGTAGGCCCCGTGATTCCGAAAACTGAACATATACAGCTTCAATGATTTGCTTTCCACCATGCGCACATCCGGAATATACGAAATATAGATGGAGGCAAAATCCGGCTGACCCGTCATTGGGCATAGACTCGTAAACTCTGGAATATTGAACTTTACAAAATAATTATTTTCCTGGTGCTGGTTTTCAAATGTTTCCAGCACTTCCGGGTTATAATCATATCGATATTCCGTATTTTGATTTCCAAGCAGCGTGAGGTCCTTCGTATCACTTTGTTTCATACTATTTGTTCCTCCCTTATCGTGTTGCCCGCACTGTTTGCGGAACTGGTTGTGTAACATCTGATATATTCGGTTCATAAATGCCCAATTTCATAACAAAATGCCTGATTCCCCCGGCCACGACCAGCTGCATAAGCGTTTTCGCTACCCACTGTCCCGCAATCGCATAAGGAACAAGCTCCCAAGGCACAAACTTGAGCCCTAAAGGACCGATTCCGATAATGACGAATACAGCCGAATCAAGAAATCCAGCAATAATTCCCGAATACATGACACGCTTTACAAAAGGCAATTTGAAACGCGTATAAATCTCCGTATCTACTGTTTCGGATATGATAAAGCTGAGCGTCGAGGCAAATACGACCCACAGCGCATCGCCTAACAAGTGGCTTGTAATTGCAGATATTGCAAGCGCAGCTACAATCCACATATACGTTTTCGCACGGCCATATCTATTCTGAACCATATCCCGCATGACAAGCGTCAATCCAATAAACAACGTTCCATACGGAATGATGAATAACCCTAATTCAAGCGGTGCAAATTTGGCTGTAATGACGTTGGCAAGTACGATAGATAACAAGTAGATAAGAATCCTAAACATGTTCACGGCCTCCTGTTAAGTAGGCATCCAGGCCTTGCTTTCTTAATTTACAAGAAGGGCAATCGCCGCATCCGTCACCGATGAGCCCGTTGTAACACGTCGTCGTATTCCTTCTGATATACTCCAGCCTGCCCATTCTATCCGCCATCTCCCAAACATCCGCCTTCGTTTCCCACATTAACGGCGTATGGATTTCGAAGCGGGCATCCATCGCGAGATTGAGCGTCAAATTTAAGGATTTGATAAAATCATTGCGGCAATCGGGATAGCCACTGAAATCCGTCTCACTGACACCCGTAACAATATGCCGCGCCCCAACCCGTTTTGCGTAAATCGCCGCAAAGGACAGGAAAATATGGTTTCGGCCTTCGACAAACGTATTGGGCACCGCGCCTGTCTCGTCAATTTCCATATCAGTCCGAGTCATGGCATTCTCCGTCAGTTGACTCAGCAGACTCAAATCCATGATCGTATGAGGAACCCCAAGATCCTTAGCAATTTTCTCTGCCGAATCCAGTTCCGAACGATTTCTTTGCCCATACAAAAAAGTGACGGCTTCAACGCTATCAAATGTCTCCTGTGCCCACAGAAGACAAGTCGTCGAATCTTGCCCGCCACTAAATACAACTACCGCTTTTTCCATATGTAATTCCTCCCTAGTTTTTTTTATAGAGGGGATGGTTTCGAACCCTCTTAGTCATAGTATAGTTGAATCTATCGCCTTTGTGAACCGCCTATTCGAACGGAAGCGCAAGGAATCTAGTTAATAAAAAAGTGTATTTTCGGCATCTATTTGACATTGAAATTAGTCACTGCAGTCTTTCCCTCATCTTCTCAATTTCCTCTTTTTCTAAGTGTGTGACCTCCGCAATGAATTCCGTCGATGTCCCTTTTTTCAACATCTCCACCACTACTTTTTTCACGGTTTGCTCGATTCCTTGCTTCAAACCTTGTTCCAATCCCTGCTCCAATCCTTGCTCTAATCCCTGCTGGACCCCTTTCTCCCACTCCAAGTCAAAAGCATTCTTGATGGTCGGGGAAGCATTTTCTTTATTGTATAGCTCCATTAACTCCGTCTCCTTTCGAATGATTGGTCGAATTTCTTCAGATAGTTGTTTTGAATATGCTTCTGGCAATTGTAACAAGTAATCGATAAAATGAAAAACAGCTTGAACGGCGGTGCGGGAATAGTTTTGATTGCGAATCAGCTCGCGCATTAGTTTTCTTTTAAATAGATAGCGTTGATGGGATTCGTCTTCTGTTTGATGCAAAGCCTTTGCCGCTAATACAATTTTACTAAAAAGATTATCAGACCGTTCCAGTTCCTCATTAGAATACGCTTCCGTTTGGTAATTCCTATATGAATAGTGCAGCTGCGTTCCTAAATAATCGTAGTTGAAACGTTCGGGAATGGTAGTTTTGCTAGGGGATGTGTGAACAGCGATCGCGACAATTTTTTCTTGATGACGGTCGTAAATGCGGTAGAAGTATCGGAACATTCGTTCAGGAAAATCCGTTTCTCTTTTACTTTGCACCTCAATATGAATGAGAATCCATTGTTCTTTACCATTTTTTAAACGGACTTTTGCCAATCGATCTGCAAAACGCCTGCCTTTTTTCCTATCGGCAACCTCCTGAAACAATTCCTTGTCCAAAAAATCTGGCTCCTGATTAAAGTCAATCAGCGTATGCAGCTCTGGCGCGAAAAACAGTAAAAAGTCCTCGAATAATTCACCAATAACCTTTTTCCACAAACCGTCCTGATCCAACGGACTACTGTGATAAGTAACCCTCTCTTCTTTAATCAATGTCATGACCAATCTAAAAAACACCTCCAGCATAATATCCGACTATTAAATTAATTATACCGCAACACGAACATACGTTCAAGACCCCTCCCATTTAGATAGAGGGCAAAGGGGGAATAGTAAATGACACATTACCTAACCACGATTGCTGAAATGAACGCAGCTGCCGAACAACACCTTTCACTTCACTGGGACAACCTACATTCATGGTGATAAATATTAGAGTAAATTTGTGACAGGCACCTATACTGATAAAAGGGGGTATCGATCGTTCCGTGCTTCAGATGGGCAACGCCGTATTTGACGGAGTTGCGGCGGATGATGTCGAGCACTTGGCGGTCTGACTTTGTACTGCTCGAAAAAAGTGACGAGAGAACCTTTTTCAATTAGCTGATTACTGAAGCGAACCGATAATTTATCATTATTTTTTCCTCAATAAACAATATTGTTTCTAAATAATGGATTTAATTGACATTTTACTACAGATGAAATAAAATAAATTGAATTTAATTCCAAAAGGAAGTGTATAATCTACACTGTAAGAAGACCGTTAAAACACATAAACTCACGACGCAAACGTATTGTTTTAAAAACTAGATCGTTTAAGAGGTGTTTGAAGTTGATAACGGACCATAAAGAGCAAACAATATTTAATCACGTTGGAAATAAAATAATTACAGACCGAGAAATTGACATCGTCATTAGATTAGAAGAGCCTTTAGTAGTTGTGTTAGGGAATGTTTTAAGTAACGAAGAGTGTGATGAACTCATCCAATTGTCAAAGGACAAAATAAAACGTTCAAAAATAGGAACGACGCGCGCAGTAAATGAACTGAGAACAAGTAGCGGTATGTTTATTGAAGAAAGTGAAAACGAAATGGTTGCGAGAGTCGAAAGAAGAATTTCATCTATTATGAATATACCCATTGAACACGGAGAAGGCATTCAAATCCTTCAGTATACTCCGGGTCAGCAGTATAAACCCCATTATGATTTCTTTTCATCAACAAGCAAAGTAACAAATAATAGAATTAGTACTCTCGTTATGTACTTAAATGATGTAGAACAAGGTGGAGAAACATTTTTCCCTAAACTGAATTTTTCAGTATCCCCCAAAAAAGGTATGGCAGTCTACTTCGAGTACTTCTACACCGATCCACATTTAAACGAGTTAACTTTACACGGTGGAGCGCCCGTTATCACTGGTGAAAAGTGGGTCGCCACGCAATGGATGAGAAAACAAAAAGTAAGGTGAAAATTTTCTAACTAAATCAATTTCGTAACTCTGAGCATTTATAGAACCAGATTACTTAGCAACAAAAAAGAGGACCTCCCTAAATGTATATATATGAAGGGAAGGTCCTCTCTTATTAAAAATTACAACACCATGATGGATAGTAAATTGCCAACCGGACAAAGCCTCATCGTCGGTAAAATCGCTTGGTCGAATGGACAGATTCCCTTACCGGTATGAATGCGCACTCCTTTTAACACTTTGTATTCTTTTGCTTGCTATATATTCAATATCTCCTATTGCGACTAAACAGTTCAATGATATTCCTGTAAAATGTTCTCCATTTCCACATAATTTAGTTCTTGCGCATAATCTAAAGCTGTTTTTCCGGAGTTATCTTTTAAATGTGGATTTGCTCCATTCTCCAGTAAAACACGGATTATGTCTTGGTATGTCTCAGAGCCGTTTGTTAGAGCAACTGCCTCGATAAGCGCAGTGTAACCAAAATTGTTTTGATGATCGATATCACTCTTACTTTTTTCAAGAAGTAATTTAACATTTTCCAAATGCCCCTTCTCCGCAGCAGGAATTAAAGCATTCCCTCCAAATCGGTTAAATACGCTCTCATCCGGCGAAGAATGTTCAAGCATATATTTCAATATCTCCGTTCTGCCTTGAGCGCCTGCATATAGATAAGGACTATCCGAAATCTTATCTTGTTTATTGATATCTGCCTTGTGATCGATGAGCATTTTACTAATCTCAATGGAATTATTATGAACGGCGATTAGCAGAGCTGTCTCCCCTTTGTCGTTCATTTCATCTATCGGGTAATCGGAATCCGCTAATATCGAACGAACTAATCCTTCATCATTTTCACTCACTGCTTTTAGTAGGCTACCTTGCTCAAAATTGCTCGTTTCGTTTTTCATTTCTTTAGTTGCCTCCTCATTTTCATCAATGTCTTTTCTCACCGTATCTATATTTTCCTTCTCTGCAATGTCTTGATTTTGACAAGCAGCCATGAGCAAAACAGAGAGAAGAAAAGCAATCTGTCGATTGGCACGCTTAAAGTTCATAAATTACAATCTCCTTTATAAATTTTATTGATGAAACGCCGTGTTCATAATTCAAGAAGCTATTTCCCTAGATTCTCTTCATTCTTTTTAGCATTCTTAAACCGCCCCGTTATGGTGGCCTCTTTTCGGTTTAAGGATGGGAAAATGTTTTCATAACCGTAGCCGTTCAATCATTGATCCCAGTAGCAATGACGGTTATGACAATCTCATCTTGTAAAGTTTCGTCAATGACAGAACCAATAATTATGTCGGACTTGTTGTCTCCCAAAGAGGCAATGATATTTGCAGCCTCTTGTACTTCAAATAGGCTTACATTCGTCCCACCTGAAAGTTTCATCAGCACACCTTGGGCCTCATATATTGACGTTTCATTCCCCAATAACGGACTGGAAATCGCCTTTTTCGCTGCTTCAACAGCACGGTTTTCACCTTTTGCGCTGCCAATGCCGATTAAAGCCGAACCTTTATTGGACATGATCGTTTTCACATCGGCAAAGTCAACGTTGACTAAGCCCGGTACGGTAATGATATCTGAAATTCCCTGGATCGTTTGGCGTAGGACATGATCCGCTTCGTGGAACGCTTCTAGCATTGGTGTATGCTTATTGATCATCCCTAATAAGCGATCGTTCGGAATGACAATTAACGTGTCTACCGCCTTCTTCATTGAGGCGACTCCAACTTCCGCTTGTACTGCCCGCTTCCGGCCCTCGAACGTAAAGGGATATGTCACGACGCCTATCGTGAGTATGCCAAGCTCCCGGGCGAGTTCCGCGATTGCAGGGGCGGCCCCTGTTCCGGTCCCGCCTCCCATTCCGGCTGTGACGATCACCATGTCTGCCCCTTCCATTTTCCTCTGGAGCGCTTCTTTGCTTTCTTCCACTGCTTTTTTGCCTATGTCCGGATTAGCTCCAGCACCTAAACCTTTTGTCAATATTGCACCGATTTGCATTGCCGTCTCGGCTTGCGATAAATTGATTGCTTGCATATCTGTATTAACCGCAATAAACTCTACACCCTGTGTCCCATGCTCAATCATACGGTTTACGGTATTGTTGCCTCCGCCACCTACACCGATTACTTGAATGGCAACTGTATTTGTATCAAACTCCATCTCCATCGCTCCCTCAGTTTCTTCCATATGACCTTTTTAAAATGACCTATTTTTTTGATATTTAAAGAAAAAAGCATTATTAAAGCAGTCCCTGTAAAGGTAGCTACTTTAACAATGCCTTCATTAAATTATTGTAATCCCCAAGACCTGCAGGGAATCTTTGTTTTTAATTTTAATATAATATAGCCCGATAAGCAATTCATGAGAGACGATGTACGATACTTAATATGATATGGATGTGCGGGAATTAACCAGAAACACAATTTACTTGTTCTCGCGAATTTCTTTCTGGATTTTCCGAAGGGCTTTTTTCGATCCCCGCTCTATATCATGATTCAGTTTTCTTGTTTTAAAATCACTAAATAAGGTGTCCAAGTCATAGCCTTCCGGATATAGCTCTTCCGCTTTTAGCTCCAGTGCCAACCGTTTTTCGTTCACTTCTATCAATTGATTTTG
Organism: Sporosarcina sp. FSL W7-1349; assembly: GCF_038003045.1. Classification (NCBI taxonomy): domain Bacteria; kingdom Bacillati; phylum Bacillota; class Bacilli; order Caryophanales; family Caryophanaceae; genus Sporosarcina; species Sporosarcina sp. FSL W7-1349. The sequence goes on along the minus strand of NZ_JBBOOK010000003.1, from coordinate 139,891 downwards.
ATAATACACCGTGACGTTGTAATAGTCATCCTTTTCTTTGTACACGAGACCAAAGTCATCGTGGTCAAGCAGTTTTACACGGTCCCCTTTTTGATAGTCGATATTATTTTTTGCTTTTTCAGCAGCTTCTTTCGGTCTTCGGATTTTGCTTTCGTGTAAACGTTCCAAGCGATATTCTTTATTTTTTATATAATCCTCTGCTCTTTTTAACACATGTTCCGGGACATTCATTTTTCTGGAGATCCATAAGGCATTACTGTCTCCGGACTGTCCTATGAGAAGTTTAAATAATGGTTCCAATGTTTCATGATTAAACTGCATCGCAGCGTTCATGAAGTCACTATGCATTTCGGAAAAACGTTTAATCTCTCCATAATGCGTTGTCGCAACAGTAATGCATCCTTTTAGATAAAACTCTTCCAACAGGGAAATCGCCAACGCTGCACCTTCATTTGGTTCTGTCCCACTGCCGATCTCGTCAAACAGGAGAAGGGTATTGTTGTTTACTGACCGAAGTATCTCGGATAAGTTCTTCATATGAGATGAGAACGTGCTAAGCGCATTTTCCAAGCTCTGATTGTCCCCAATATCTACAAAGATGCGGTCAAATACGGCTATTTCGGATTCTTTCGAAGCTGTAATATGAAAGCCGGACATCGTTGCCAGAGTGACAAGGCCAATTGTCTTCAGCACAATCGTTTTCCCCCCGGCGTTCGGTCCAGTGATGATTAAGCTGCGATAACTGTCCCCGATCTGAAACTGAAGTGGTATAACATGACCCGATAGCAATGGATGCTTGCAATTGATTAACTTTATATATCCATGATCATTAATGTTTGGCTCAATTCCATCCACATGTTTGCTATGTTTCGCTTTGGCGAAAATCATATCGTACTGGGATATGAGCTCGATATTAATATGAATGGCTTGAATATTTTCATTCACTAGCCCTGTTAAAGTAGCCAGTATTTGATATTCCAACATAGCCTCTTCCGATTTTAACGTTGCCAATTCAAGACTTAATTTTCCCACCACACTTGGTTCCATAAAGACGGTTGAACCTTTTGAAGATATTTCCACTATCGTTCCCTGTACTTGATTTTTATATGAGGACTTAATCGGGATTGTATAGCGATCATCTTTAATCGTAACGATAGATTCCTGAATGTAGTTTTTATTTGCACTGCTGTTTAAAAACTTATTTAATCGTTCCTTTATTTTTTGTTCAGTTGTTTGGATATGATGACGAACACGTTTAAGTTCTTTGCTGGCGTCCGAGTCGATCTGATTATTTTTGATGGAAGAGTTGATTTCCTCTTCTACCTCCATGAATTCTGTCATGGAATTCGCGTAGGACGATAAGGTTGGAGCAAAAAATTCTTTACCGGCCATGAATACTTTTATCCGCCGGCAACCTCTTAAAAAATCGGACATGCCGGAAAGCTCTGTTGGGGATAAAATGATACCTTTTCCCAATTTGTCAATCGTATGCTCGATGTTGGTCACGCCCATGAAAGGCACGTTTCCTCCCGCGTCCAGAATGGCACGCGCTTCAGATGTTTCGGTCAACCGATGCTGGACTACTTTCAAGTTGGAACTCGGAGTTAATTTATCAAATAGTTGTTTGCCTAGCCCGCTGACGCAATAAGATTTTACGATCTCTTTTAGTTCATTGAACTGTAATTTGTCAAACGTATTTTCATTCATTTTTCATTCTCCTCAATGTGATTTTATAGATCAGCAATGAAGAAACCTATTGGCAAGATTTCAATGAGCTAAATATAAAAAGCTGCGGTGGATACCGCAGCTTACGTTACCGATGCAATCGTAAGATCACAAATAAAACCATCAAATCGATAGCTCTATTTATGAAATTATACGCATGTTTGTAAAGTATGGTAGGTATCTTCATAAGTGGAAATAAGTCCATAACAAAATAAAGGATATACAATCCCCGATTTTTAAAACTTCCTTATTTCCTATCATGTTCTCTTATTTAGAAACGACTACCGCACTCACAAAATGCACCTCTTAAATTGAATTGTTAGGCTCATTGAAATTGACTTTACAAGGGCTATTATAATTAATATCCGTAGGAAAGTAAAGAGCCTTCAAGGACGGTGCAAACCTGTCCTCAAAAAGCACAAATTCACCGGATTGCCGGATACATAGTTGTTAGACTGAGAATAGAGAGGAGAGGTGTAATGGAGGGCCTTCAAAAAATGCTCGATAGCATCGAGTACATCGAAAGGAATTTGGTTGAGGATCTGTTCATTGAGGATATTGCCGCTGCCGCCTGCATGTCCAAATTTCACTTTCAACGAATGTTCCATATGCTGACGGGATATACCGTCAGTGAATATATCCGAAATCGCCGTATCACGGTGGCAACACAGGAGCTGGTCCATTTCAGAACTAAAGTGATCGACGTGGCCATGAAGTTTGGATATGAAAGTCCGGAATCATTTTCAAAAGCATTCCGGAAAATTCATGGCATCAGTCCCTCTGAAGCTAAAAAGCATAGTCAAGCATTGAAGGCCTATCCTAGACTCTCTTTTCAAATACAGGTAAAGGGTGATGTGGAAATGGATTATAAAATCGTGGAAAAAGAGACGTTTCCTATTGTAGGAAAAGGCATTCGGACTACGACAATAGGCGGGGAGAATCACCAGAAGATAGCCGAATTCTGGCAGGAGGCCAATCAGGATGGTTTTACGGAAGAGCTTGCCAAACAGGGCGGCCCTCTCGGATTGCTCGGAGTTTGTATGGATTTTGATAAAGAACAGGAGCATCTCACCTATATGATCGCCGCAGAAAAACAGCAAATCCCAACTCCTTCCGATTGGGAAGAACGGCAAATTCCTTCCGCGACTTGGGCAGTGTTTCCCGTCCACGGCGCCATGCCTGATGCAATGCCCAAAGTATGGGATAGAATCTTTTCCGAATGGTTCCCCGCAACGGGATACGAGCATTCGGGCGGACCTGAACTGGAAGTCTACTTAAGCGATGCAGATCCTTCTTCCGAAAATTACTATAGTGAAATTTGGATTCCCATCAAAAAATAACAACAACTGCAGGCCTGGCATCCTTGTAGAGATGGCAATTTCAGAGACGTAAGAACGCTTGGAGAACGTTTCAAGCGTTTTTTGTGTTTTAGTGCGTGCCCCTATGCTCATGTTGATCTCTCAAATAGCAAAAACCCCCTAATTCATTGTTTGAATTAGGAGGCCAATTGATTACATAAATAGATCTTATCTCAATGATCCGGCATCATAGAACCGGCATCCCATACTTCCGTATACGATCAGCGGTTTATTGCGAGAAGCGTTAAGGCTTTCTTCAATCAATTTGGTATCGATGCAAGCTTGATCCACACAAAAATCTAATAGCAATTCATCTTAATCAGGACGTTTCATTGCAAAAATTTCACCGATCTTCGCATAGTTTGCACCCGCCAGTCGACTGACAGCCGCCAAACCATTTGCATCAATTCTTCCGTTTTCATAGAGCTCATCAGCAATATGGAATCGGACAACTCTCCCAATGATTAAATCACAACCGGGCCGCTCTTTATCACCCAAATGCAAGGAATGCTCCAGTATGCACTCCATTCGAATCTTTGCTTCTTTTACGCCTGGCACAGATATGTTGGAACTGTCAACGGGTGTCAATCGCGCCAGCTCAATCTCACTTTCATCCGGCGGAAGGCTCGCCGCTGTTTCGTTAACCGACTCCACATTTTCTTCATCCACAATATGGACGACAAATTCTTGCTTCTTCTCAATATTCCGAGCGGTATCCTTCTGTTCCCCGCCTAAACGTTGAATCGCTATAGAAATCATAGGAGGGTTGGACGAAACGATATTAAAGTAACTAAAGGGAGCACCGTTTAGAACCCCCTCTTCAGACAATGAAGTCACGAATGCAATCGGCCTCGGTATAATACTTCCAATTAGAAGTTTATAATTTTCCCTCTCCGTATTTGCACGCGGATCAATGGAAAGCATGGACATCCACCTTTCTTTCGTTACATTAATTCTTGCACTTTAACCGGTATTAAACTGCGTTCCAGTCGGTCTCTATACTTTTCATATTGCACAGGCAGCATTAGCTTCTCTCCCATTGTAGCCTGAGATTCATCATGTGCAAACCCTGGAGGATCGGTTGCAATTTCAAATAATATTTCCCCATGCTCTCTGAAGTATATAGCTCTAAGTAATTTCGGTCCTCGTCGTCCCTTGCGTGTTGATAATCACAACGGGTATCGCGTTATTCGGACTTGCCGAGAATCTCACTCATGCGCGATGATTTGCTTGTTTGCTGGAATTCTATTGATACTGGTCAATTTGAAAACGAATTGATGTTGAGCGATAGTCAATGTAAAAAGAAGCATGCTCTCCCTCCTCAGAGAGAACATACTTCTTCCGTTGCTTTATATCATTCGTTTACTTCTACATCTACATCTTTGGTGTAGTTATACTGGGATGGATCTACGGGCGTATATCCTTTTGGCGTATAGAATCTCAACAAGTCGCCATTCACAACTTTATCAGAAAGCCCCAATTTATAAGCCGCTTCTTTTTTCATGGCTTCCGCACGCTCCAATTGACTTTCGTCGAGCGGCAAGCCTGTCCGATTATCATAAAACTTTTCATTGATGGAATCAATCGTCGGGCTGACGAAATCGCCATTTCGAAATGGGACAATTTCATTATGCTCTTCCGAGAATAAATCGGTACCGAATTGAACATAGTCTTTCGTATCAATTCCAAGCAAATGTAATAACGTCGGAAGAAGGTCTGTCTGGCCGCCATACGTGTGGTTGATGCCGCCTTTCATTCCAGGCACATGTATGAATAATGGGACGCGCTGCAAGTTCGCACTTTCATACGGCGTAATGTCTTTCCCCAAGATTTGGCCCATCGCTTTTTTATGATTGTCTGAAATACCATAATGGTCGCCATACAGAACAATGACCGAGTTATCATATAAGCCCATTTCTTTTAATCGAGTGAAAACTGTTTCAATCGCCTCGTCCGTATAACGCGCAGTTTGGAAATAATCGTCCACACTGGCGTCCCCAGTCTGAGCTTTATCGATTGTCACTAAGCTTTGATCCATCGCATACGGATAGTGGTTTCCAACCGTAATAAATTTCGCATAGAACGGCTGCGGCAGTGAACCGAGCAGGCTTTCAGATTGTTCATAGAACGGTTTGTCCAACAATCCGTATTCGGCCATGTCGATCGGGGCACTCGTATCATAATAACTCGCATCGAAGAAATGATCGTACCCAAATGCTTTATAGATCGTATTCCGATTCCAGAAGCTGCCGTTATTGCCGTGGAAGACAGCGGATGTATATCCACGGTCCTTTAAAATGCTTGGCGCGGCTTGGTACGTATTTTGCGCTTTCGTAATAAAAGCAGATCCTTGCGGCATCCCGAATATGGAGTTCTCCAACATGAACTCCGCATCGGACGTTTTGCCTTGGCCCGTTTGGTGGAAGAAGTTATCGAAATACGCCGTATTCTCGTCTTTTGTTAATGAATTCAAGAAAGGCGTCACTTCTTCACCGTTCAATTTGTAGTTGATCAGGAAGTTTTGGAATGATTCTAGATGCAAATAGATGACGTTCATCCCTTTGGCTGCCCCAAAATAGGTTGGATTCGGTTTGGCGTAAGCAGATTCTGTGTAGTTGATCACTTCTGTAACATCACTACTATCTGCGAGCGCCCGCCGTGATGAGGCCGCCGCCGTTTCCACCGAGTCGTAAATCGTGTAATTATACATCCCTAGGTATTTCACAATATAATTTCGATCAAAGCCTCGAGTCAACAGTTGCGGACGGCTCGATTCAGCGAGTCCTAGATTGATGATAGAAATTACTAAGGCGACAGCAATAATGGCGGCCGCTTTTTTAGATCCAATCCGTTTTGTCTCTTTTTGTACCTTACGTGAAAATCGAAGGTACATCATGATAAATACATCCACAAAGAACAAAATATCATACGGTTTTAGCAAGGACAGAACACTTCCGCCCAAATCTCCGAAATTCTGCGTTTGCATAAGGGTAGGAATTGTAATGAAATCACTGAAAAACCGGTAATAGACGATATTCGCATATAAGAGAATCGACATGAGCGTGTAGATCATGACAAGTGCTGTATATTTTCTCGTTCCTTTAAACAGAAAAGAAATCCCTAAAAACAGCAATGCCGAACCGAGCGGATTGAGCAACAACAGGAATTGTTGAAGAGGCCCTTCCACTCCTAATTCAAATTGTGTCGTTTGCGCGATATAGGTTTTCATCCATAACATCAAGACAGCGACTGCATAGATTCCTAAAAAGTTGTGTAAAAGAAAATCTTTCACACTCCGTTGTTTTCTCATGCTAACACCGCCCTTTACTTTTTGATTTATTTCTGATCTATAGAAAATGTTATTTTAAAGTAACTTTACAAGTAAAACATAATACTCCTCTTTAGCCTTTTCGTCAACTTACAAGAATGCAAGGTGGTTTGCAGTGGAAAAGCACAGCGCGTGCAACATTGGGACGAGAACCGCTATTGCGGCATTTGTCAAACTTCCCTTTTCTATAAGACTAGAACGGTTTCCATCAATTGGCGATTCCGCATAAGATCTTTACTTCTTTTCTTTCTTACTTTCTTTAATAGTTGTTTGCTCATTGTTAACCCTTTGTTAGTCCCATTAGCAAGACACTGCTGGCCAACTCGCCAAACGCCCAGTTCGCATGGGTTTGGAGCCTGTTTTCCGTAGTAACTTCCTTGTTGATAAAACGAGGGTTTCGAAATGTGGTCAAATCGTCATAACGAGTGATCTTCGCTAGAACAGTTGATGTGCTTAAAAATAACTGCTTATCTCTCATGTTACATGCATAGTCATCCCTTTCGCATTCATCCCTTCCTTGATTGGTTCTTCATTAGTTATATAAAGAAAAAAGAGGAATTGGATACTTGAAGTGAAAAATTTTTATCGGGAGAAATTTGGTTTCAGTGAAAAAGACCGCTTCATCCTGTTCTACACCGAAGATAGCAGGCGGTTATTGATGGGGAATGCTTCTTCAAAACAACACGGTAGCCTGTAGAATGTCTAAACGAAATGGGAGTAACAAAAAAGACGTCTTCCTCTGTGTTGACAATGGAAAACGTCTTTGAAGCAGCAAAGATACTATTCGGGCCGCCATGTTTTACACCGACCACTCAGTGGAAATCTTGAATTATATCGAGGAGGTCACGATGTGGAAATCTTTATAATCGGCCACTATTCACATACAAAAGAAGAATTCTTCGAGCTGCTCGAACTTGCGGAGATCGAGCAGCTCTTCGACGTGCGCGCATTTCCCGATACTCAGAAAGTGCAAGGGTACACAACCAGGTGTACATCGCAATGATCGTCTACTGCCTGGACGTCCTGGCACAGCTTCGAACGAAGATTACACGTACATATTTGCAGATCAGCCGCTACCTGAAGGCGTCATTGTGGAAATCCGCACATATCTGGCTTCGAAAAATTCAATGCAAAAGCGTGATATAACATAAGTGAATCTGCTCAGTTGCGCCTGCCAAACGGTAAAGTAAAATATGGGGTGACTGCTCTGTCTCTATTCAGCTGTTTTCGTTTTTTCTCTTTAAACAGAAAAAAGAAACTCGAATATTTGGAAGTAATTTGTGCGACGCTAGTGGTGTTTCACCTTTCTTCGACATGTAGAGGATTCTTGAGTTATTCAGTAACCCCAATTTAAAATCAATTCATTTCTTGCAGCTCAAATTTTATTTTACCAATTTCCTCTTTAACATTTTTAATCAACTCTTTAATAAGAATTGATTGTAAAATCAAGTACCCGTTATCTATAAATTCAGGGAAGGTACCATTTAAATCTTGTTTAATAAAATCTAGATAGATTTCAATTTGATTGTCATCTAAATGACTATGTTGCACAGAATTTCTATATACCCGAAGTCTATTCATCGCATTTTGTGCATGTGGGACACGTTCTTTAAAATCATTAAAGAAATAACCTCTTTTATTTTCCTTATCTCCAAGTTCTTTAATAATTTCTCCAATACAACCGTATAACTGTGCAGTAAACGTAGTAAAACTGTTCAAGTTATTTGCTAGCCCCATACTTTCAAACAAGTGTTCGTTATTACAACGATTGTTTATTAGCCAGCCCATACCATAATAATCATTCATTAACAAATCTAAATCTTTAATCAACATTACTAGCTCTTTTATAGCTTTCTTAAGACTTTGTTTATTTAATAATTCTTCCTTATCAAATGCTCTTTCAGTAACTTCGACTTCCTTAAATTCAGTAATTTTATAAACCTTTGTTTCCATACATTTGCTATTTGTAACTAGATCTAAATTATAACAAGATGGTTTAATTATAAAGCCTTCACTTTTATTAATACATAAAGTTGGAAGTTGACGCTCTATAGAATGATTCACATTTAAAAATTCTGTAGACCTTTTCAAGTTAATTATTTTATTAACTTGAACTTTTTGATAAGGATTTGAATAATTACCTGTAAAGGTTATAATAACCTTTGTCTTTGATTTTAATAGTTTACTTAGGGCATCTATCCACCCATCATTGGGAATAAAGTAATCATTAATAGGCAGTATAAATTCCAATTGATTATAATCTGATTCTAAAATGTTCACATCAAGTATATCCCAAAAATCAACCTCTGAAATTTCTACACTATGTAAAAAATCGAGAGCATACATTTCTTCTAAAAACTTTGAATCTGTAATAAAATATTTAATTCCTTGTAAATCACCTTGCTTTAATTTAAGTTCTAATGTTTCCAAATGGTAATCCAAATCATAAGCTAATAATCGAATTTCTTTATCTGGTGACTCAAGTATAACAATATAAAGTTTATAAAATTCATCTGCTTTATTAACGACTCTTGAAATCTCTACTAAATTCCCATCAAATTCAGCATCTTCTTCCTTTTTGGTTGATTTGAAAATAGAACGAACTTTAGTATAGTCTACTAAATTTTGGTCATTTTTAGATAACAGAGGTTTTATAGTAAATAAGTTCATTTTGTTAGTATTTTTAGCCTTAATAAAACTACCACTTTTATAAATATTGCCTGTATACGAATTAATAGATAGACTTACTTCAGTAATTTCTAAACTTGAATACTTACTCTTATTAAGTGCTTCTCTTCCCTTTTCAGTAATTTTTCTCGTTTTAAAATCAATTAAATCTAATTGGATAAGGGAATAGTATGCCGATTTAACTAAATCTTTATCTAAAGCTAACATTTCAGAAATTTCTATTGTACTATAGTTTAAGTTTGACAGCTTCAATGTATATTCTTGTACAATAGGTAATCCCTTTTCTATAGTAGCTAAGCACTTAGCGCTTTTTTTAAAAACAGGCATACCTATTTCAAAAACATTTATTACTCTATAATATGGAAATTCTCTTTTTACAGCATTATAAACTAGTGATTTACTCATTAATACACCTCCTGAAACAAGCAGGTCTCTGGATGTTGATTAATATAGTGAATTACTTTTCTAAAATAATCACCTTTATTATTATATGCTTTAACAACGGCCCTACTGTCACCAACAATATATAATTTCATCTTGGCTCGAGATAATGCGACATTTAATCTTCTTTGGTCACTCAAGAAACCTATTTTATAGTCCAAATTTGATCTAACCAAACTATAAAATACGATGTCTGTTTCCGATCCTTGGAAAGCATCAATATTATCAATTTGGATTTCAAGATTACTCCATTTAGGGTCTTTAGGCGATATTGTTGAGTTTAACAATTGCTTTTGAGCATTATATCCAGAAATCACACCAACAGATCTCTCTATCCCCTTATTTTTATATTCTTTATTAATTCTCTCTAATTCTCTATTGATAATTTTAGCTTCTTCAATATTTCTAAAAGATTCTCCAAATTTTTCCTCTTTACGTCCCTTAAGATTATTAGTATCTTTCCAAATAATAATTTCTTTTTCATCTAATCCATGCATTCTTTCTTCTTTTTCGATTTTAGTTTCAATTTTATGAGTAGGATAAAATACATTTTTAATCATTGACGAAATTACAGGATGCATTCGGAATTGGGAACTTAAAGTATATCTAGCCTCTTCAGAAGACTTGTTAAAGATGTCTTCAAAAAGACTCCTCTCAAGTTTTTTAACATTTATACCTAGTTCTTTTTCTTGAATTAAGTTTATTATTGGTGGTAACTGATGATGATCTCCTACCAGTATTATTTTATATCCTAACAACATTGGTAAAATCATTTCAGGTGCAGTCGCACGTGCAGCTTCATCGATTATAACCCAATCATAAACAATGCTTCTTAAAGTGTGTCTAGACGCTATCCCCACACATGTCGAAGCTACAATAGATGCTTCTTGAGCAAATATATCATCAAATTCATCCATTAATTCTAACCTTGAATGCCATGACTTAATAACTTCTAATGTTCCCATAAGTTTAGGATTAACATTCTCTTCAGCAAAAGCATCTTTACTATTAGTACTGAAGTTTTTTAACGCTTTTCTTTCATCAGTATTAAGTTCTGCATTAAAATGAAATTTGTTCCTCGTATTTTTTAAAGACGATTCTTTAACCTCATGAACCCATTTTCTTAATTGCTCATTAACTAGTAAATTTTCTGATTCAACAGCTATTTTTTCACTATTACCAATTCTTATTATTTTTCTATTCTCTTGAGTCTTAATTATATTTTTTAATAGATGATCTACCGCCACATGAGAAGGCGAGGTAACTAATACTTTAGCGTTATCTTTTTCTAAAAATATTTGATTAATAATCTCTGTAATGACGGTTGATTTCCCTGTGCCAGGAGGCCCTTGAATTAGAAATATATCATTGGTAGCTAATGCTCTTTTAACCGCTATTTTGTTTTCTGAATCAATACTCTTATTTACAAACTCTAAATCTGTAATTGAATTATTAATTGTTAAGGTTGAAGGGTCTATTAAATAATTAAATAGTTCTCTATTTGCAGTTTGACCATTCCTTAAAGCTCTAAGTGCATTCCTTAATCTTTTATTCATAGCTAATGCTTGTGTCATATCAATTGAAAGGTTTCCAATTGGACTGATTTTTTCAAATTCTAAATGTGGGACAATTGATGTAAATAAAATATTATCTTTAACATATTTAAATTTCCCTACAGTAATTTTCCCTTTATTCCTCATTTGCAAATTTATAAAATCATTTTCTTCTATTAATCCAATATCAGTATTTAACCCTAATTTTATCTTTATTTGATTTTTATTATTATCAATTTCAAAATCTTCATAGTTACCTATATTTTGCCTTTTATAATTAAAATTATTTAGGATGTCTAGGACATTTTCCCATTCTTCAATTAATTTGTTTGATTCCTCTGCCGATATTTCTTTAGACTTATGTTGCTCATATTTTTTATCTATAGCCTTTATTAAAACATTGAAATTGTTAAGATTTTGAGATACCAGTTTCTTAGTAGAAACATTTATTCCTGTATTAATCTCTATGCCTTTGTTACGCTCGTATTCATTCGTAGAATAATCTATTAATGAATCAATTTCTTTAATCTCAAAATATCCATCATAATGATTAGGTTTCAAGACGAGTTTGACTTCTTCACCAATCAAATAATAACTATTTTTCGATTTATAAATTGTTGGAGCTACTAGTGCAGAGTTTAAAAAACTTAAAAATTCTCTTTCATTGTTGTTAAAAATTATTCCCTTTTCATATAATTTCTTTGATAAGTATTTAGGTGCAAAAACATTTAATACACCATCTAGAATAGAAAACTTTTCTTTATAAGTCTGCAAATCTTCTAAAAAGTTATAGCAGGTTTTATATCTCAAATTTACATCAATAGCTAATGCTTTTTTTAATATAATTTTTAATTCGTTATCTAGAAATAAGTTGTCGATACTAAGATAAATCTCTTCTTTATCAACTGTAGGAGTTTGGTTTGTTAACAACTTCAATAAGACTAAACCTACTGAATAAATGTCTGTTTGAAAATTTAATTCCTTACCTAATATTTGTTCTGGCGAAGCATATTCTTTAGTCATACGGTCTTTTAATGTATAACCTGTATTAAAACTATAGAGATCTAAAATCTTACTTATACCAAAGTCGATTATCTTAACTCTTCCCTCATCTGAAACTAGGATATTTGATGGTTTGATATCTCTATGTATAATGTTTTTATTATGTGCTTCAATCATGCCATTTAATATTTGTTCTATAATATCTACCTTTTCTTCAATTTTTAAAGTACTTTCTTTTTGATAATTCTCCAAATTATCACTCAAAAAATTTTCCATTACTATATAAAATTTATTTTCGTCTATTCCTGAATTTATATATTTAATGATGTTTGGATGATTTAATCTAGATAATGCTTCTGCATCTCTTTTGTATATTTCTGAAAGGTATTCATGTTCTCCATCATCTATATTAAATTGCAATATTTTAATACTTAAAAATTCCTTTGTCTTTCTATGCTTCGCATCATATATAATACTATCTTTTCCTTTAGCAATTTCCTCGATTAAAATATATTTATTATCAATAATATAGTTCATCAAATGCCACCTCATTTGAACAAGAATAAATTTCTATACTTTACAAAGTTTACACTTGGTATTTTTTCGAACAAAACTTCCTCAAAAGCTCGAGAAACACTTGTATAAGAATGCCTGTATGCTAAACAAACCAAAAAAAATATCCTCCTAACAACCTCTCCCGCAACCCCTCATCCCAAGCGATTCATTCGATTTCCTGCACAAAAAAGACGCCCAGACCTACTATGTGACAGAATCCAATGGGTAGTACCAGATGCGTGGAACACGAGCAACACGAAATACACTTGGGCGGATACCATCAGCAAAACCGGTTCCATTTACATCGAACAAGATTTGATTATTACTTTCTGTTAAAACGCCCATGTTAGTATTTCTATTGCTACCATGTTTACATCTTCATGAATGATACTTTTTGCAACTAGTATAACAATCATTTCCAAATAAATCATCCCATTTTACCAAACTCAGCGAAATTAAATAGAACTCCACGTGTAAGCCACCGCTACTGTCTGTCCTACCTGGATGCTCCGATGTACGTTACTAAAGATAGTAAAGTGATTAACGATACACCACACATGAGTCAATAAACCATCCTTACATTATTGTCTATCTATATCAGTTACGGGCTTCCCATTATGCTAGTTCTTTTAACACAAATCCCTAAGCTGTTTATGGCAAAAATGAAAAGTACCAGTGTGCCAAACAAATTGACTTCGATACGTATATTATAGTATTTTCCCTTCTGTTAATCGGCATCTAGTTCCTTAACAAAAACAAAAACATGCGCTTTAATTAATTGATAATCAAAATTATTTCACAGAACAAGTATCCTTTTTGACCCCTCCCCTCTATATAGAGGGCAAAGGGGGAAAATAAAATGACACATTACCTGAAGGAGCACTCAAAATTCAACTCGATCGCCGAAATGGACGCAGCTGCCGAACAGCACTTGTCCCTTCACTGGGACAACCTGACAAAGTCAGACCGCCAAGTGCTGGACATCATCCGCCGCTACTCTGTCAAATACGGCGCTGCCCATTTGAAACACGGAACGATCGAAAACGCCATCGGGAAATCAAACATCACCGTCCGCCGTGCTATCCGGAAACTCGTTAACTTGCACATCATCGACAAGGTCCACTACATCCGTCCGGTCATGAGCGGGCTCGGTGCCAACATCTACATTATTTTACCGTTCGATGACCAGGGGAAAATGAACGACCGTGACCCTGACGAGAAACCGCATGACAACAGGGAAAACGAGCAGATTTCCGAAAACGAAGCTCTACTTTCTAAATCTCTAATAAAATCTAAAGATCTTAACTACACGTCTCAGGGTGAACCGTCAAAGTTATCCACAAGTCTATTCAGTCGAATGAAAGATCTGCTTGCCGGAACAATCGGTGACATAAAATCCGCCCGTGAATTTTACGGAATCCATAGGGCCATCTCCAGCAGAATGCTGAAGTACGAAATTTATAAAGAGGACAAGCATATCTTCGAAGACCTTGCCTACCGCGCGCTCATGATCACTGTCATGGCAACAAAGAAAAAGGCAATCCGGAATTTGCCCGGCTATTTCAAAGGCGTTCTGGACAAGTTGGTCGACGAGACGTATTTCAAGGATGTCTTCATGCTGTTTGATGTGCCGGTGGAAGGGTTTTATTGTCCGGAATAAGGCGTTTTTGTGCGGTGTGCAGAATAACAGTTATCGTAATCTCTATGTATCGCTTTAGGTGCCTGTGTGACAACAGTACTGAATAATTTCCGAGTTGTTTGGCACACAGGCACCACTTATCATTCTTTGTTCCTAGGGGGTTCTACCATTTGCCTACCCCAAACTCTTTATCGTTCATTTCCTCCCACATTAACAATTGGTCCGCGATATTCGTACCGATGAAGTATGCAGGAGCAGAAGTATTCCCGTCGGAGACATACGGGGCAATTGAATCGTCCGCTACCATCAAATCTTTCACACCATACACCTGACCTACCGAATCTACTACGCCGCTGCTCTGGTCTGGCGCCATTCTGTTTGTACCTTGTACGTGGTGGGTGGGAGTAATATTGTCTCTAATAAACTGTTCCAGTTTCTTTTCATTATTAATCGTATCCAGTGAAGGTGAAATGAGTTGATACGTTGAATCCATTTTTGATAGTTCAGCAGCAATATTTTTAATATAAACTTTATAAATGTGCTTAATTGCCTCCATATCGGCGGGATCGTTCAGGAATCCTTCATCCGCAAGTACCATTTTTAAAGGATCATCATTTTGGATTCTGACGGAGCCCTTGCTTTTCGGCTCTGTTAGATAAAAGAAAATATTTAAACCTCCATCGTCGCCCGGCATACCAATTATTTGTACCCAACGGCGGCTCGGGTCCGCCCCAGGCGTTGGATCTGGCAAAAAGGCGCCGCCCGGATAAAGAGCAAACGGATCGTCGGCCGGCAATGCAGCGTCGTTTGGATTTGCAGAGAAAAAAGCCGGCGTGATGACGTGGGTTGTCAAGTGCTGGCCCACATTCGGATTATCGTAAAGAACAGGAACGCCCGCTTTATTCAGCGTATCAGATGGACCAATTCCTGAAAGCATCAATAGCTTCGGGCTGTTTATGCCGGCGGATAGTATTACTTTTCTTTTCGCAAACGCATGAACACATTTGCCGTCTTTCAGGTACTCGATGCCTATTGCGCGCTGTTCATTATTAAAGAGAATACGCAGGGCAGTTGATCGGAAAGAAACGGTTAACTTTCTCCCATCGACGCCAAGACCATTGGGTGTCATAACATCTGATGATAAAAAGGCCGTATCTGAGCTTTCCCGGATGCCATCCGGTTTTTGATATAGTTGCCATCTTGTAAAAGGACCTAACGGCGTATTCGGATCGTTGTAGTCTAAGATTCTTGGAAGTCCAGTTGCTTATTCCATTGCGGAAACAAACTTTTCAACCATTACCGTCGGATATGCCGGGGTTTGTCTAATATTCAATCGACCGTCAAATCCCCTAGCTTCAGGATTAGAGGTGGCACCGTTGTACTTTTCCAATCTTGAGAATTGGTAAGTTTCACGTTCAGGGGACCATAGTGGACCTAGCATGTCTTCCCATTGTTTCATATTGATTTGGGAGGGTCTTACATATTGTTCATTGTTAACAGATGTCGTACCACCGAAGGTCCTTCCCCCTGTCCACTGGAACGTTTGATTCTTTGCGTTTTTCTGAGGAAGGCCTTTGCCTTGCCAAAAATATTCTGCCAGAAATTTGTCTGTTAAAATGGGTGGCGGCGCAAATAAGGAATCCCTTATTGGTTGCTCCGCACCATTATTATCCCCCGCCTCCAAAGCGAGCACGGATGTTCTTTTATTATCTGTCAGTTTCTTAGCAAGTACAGCGCCGGCTGGTCCCGTTCCCACTATAATGTAGTCAAACGACAATTGCTCATGGCACCCTTGTTCCACTTCATTCCCCCTCAGATTTGTTCGCAATCAACATACTCTATGTAAAGAGATGTTGTCCTGTGAAATGGGTGTGCATTGATATAACAGTTTCCGCAATCCCTATGTATAGTATGAATGACAAACAGACGAGGGGGGTTTTCATGATGAAAACATGCACAGCTTGCCACAAGAAAATAGGGGGAGAGCCATTCCTTGCGGGCACGGGCAATTGCCGCTATTGTTCGATGGACTGCTTGCCTGAAGGGGTTATGGATGAACCGTATGGACTTGCCTACGTCGGACTGCTGGAACGCTATATGGATCTGTCCAGCAAGCCATGGAAATTCGAAAGTTTTACGGAACGTGACGCAGTGCTTGAGGAAATCGATGAATTGGCGGGGCAATGTGCGGTATATGTCCTTGTAGAAGACGGGGTCCACTTCTTCAAGGACGAGCTGCGGTGGCTCCACGGATTGATCGCAAGCTTGCGCCTGTCCGTCGCCAACCACTTCCTGGATGTGGAAAATTACATATACACGGACGGACTGCACATCAGTTGGGATGAAATGCCTCGCACGATTGCAGAGAAGCTTGAAGTCATCTTACAAACTATGTTGGATACAGAGCAATGGAAACCATTCATCAGCTACAACCAATCACTCGATGCCACCACGGAAAGCCGCAACGTCCTCACTTTCCCGGAAAACGAATATGAGGATAAACCGGAGCTGGATCTGTTATACGAAGCAAGCATCTGCTTTCTGAAAAACGAGCAACAGTCGCTAGCCAACGAGATCGACGATGCTGTGAAATTCGTTAAAATGGCCACTTGCCCAGTATGCACATGGCCTGAGCCATTTGAGGACTTTGACTTGAATGAAGAATTCGATGCTTATGTTTGTGGTTCGTGTATTGGGAAGAGGAGGAGTGAATTTTTATGAGAGCGATCACCATGTGGTATCTGCCCGATGCCGTAGAGAGAAAAGAACGGTTTAGGAGAAGAATAAATTCAGAAGCCTGGATGAAGAAAGCGACAGAAGCCCGGATGGAGATCATTAAACAACTGGTAAGCGAGGGGAAGACAGAAGAGGAGATTGAGCAGATCATTAGGAGTTTTGGGTTGTAGGTAGGACAGTAAAAATTGCCAAGCGTCCAAAATCGGTGATCCTTGCGAAGAAGTGAAAAGTACCTGTGTGCGAAACAATTGCAAGCGATTCGGAATTGCCCCAAATTGTTTGTCCCACAGGTACCTATGAATTATTTCAAAACCGGCACTTCTGCCTGCTTCACTTGGCGTGCAATCTTCTCTGTTAAACGCGTCGTCACTTTGGGCAGCACCATTTTAATGACAGGCGTCAATACAGCTCCTGTCAAGCCGCCAGCGTTCACTTCAAGCGTTCCGGTCATCGTTGTCTCTCCCGCCGTTTCCTCGGCAGTGAATGTTCCACTTCCCGTAAAGTTATCCGTGAGCCCTTTCAACTCGAAGCGAATCGTCGAAGGCTCTTGGAATTCGGTGATGTCCAACTCCATCTTCACGGTCTTTTTCAGCCCTTTGAAATTCCCTTCGAACGTCCAAACGGACAGATGTTCATTCACTTGCTCATGTTCCTTGTAGGCCGGAACCAGGGTCGCCCAGTTTTCGATGTGGCTGACATAATTCCATACATGTTCTACAGAGGTGGGGATGATTACTGAATGCGATGCGAGTGCCATACATTTCACTACTTTCTTCTCTATTAATAATGGGCATAACAACTAGTATTTTATCATCTTAGCCACTGCTTGTGCATGAAACATGAAAATTCAGTTGCCTGCGATATTCAGACACCAATCGAAATTTTCCCAAGCGGAATACCAGCCGGTGAAAAGCTCCCGTGAATCATCCCAACGAACTTCGAATTTCTTCTGCCCGTCGACCTCCACCAAATACAACGCCAACGTAGGATCCGCCTTGGATATCGCCAGCAACATGCCGTTTTGAAGTTCTTCCTCCGTAAATTGTACATCTGAAACCGAACGCACTTGGGCTTGTTCAAGTACTTGCTTGTTACTGATTCTATAATTCATAAGTAGCCTCCACTTGGATAATTATTCTTTATATCGGTTCATACTTCCTCTGCAAATTAAAGAAGTGTAGAAGTATATTTTATATGTATTTCGTGATGAAATCAAAGGGAAATGAATTGGATAATTGAGAGGTGCCTGTGCATTATGGCGATAAATGGGATGGGTCATGGATAAAAGGATAAGCACAATCTGTCACGCCAAGATTGTGTTCATCCTTTTTATAGTGAATTATGTATATTGGCTAGGTACCGTATATATTCCCAGGATCCAGCCAGAAATTCAATCATCCTCAAGCTTCATAACATACTCACTTACAAGCTTTAAATGCTCAGCCGACATACAGTCTATCGATTGAAGCAAGTCTTCTTTCATCACTTTTGCGGCGCTTACCTCATCGTAATCATCAATATAACAGTCCATTAGCTCCTCATGTGTGTAAGTCACATAGTCTGGGCTGTTCTTCTCTAATTCGTGCAACCTGAAAATCTCTATTTCATGGGCAGTCGGCATATTTTCCGGTTGATTCAAGTCTCGCAAATACGTTTTCAAGGCCACCCATCTTTCTTCCGATACTGTTACTTCAAATACCTCATTGAATTCTTTGCGATACATAATCATCTCGTTCACATTCTGGAATCCCGCTTTTAGCTCATCGGTGGTTGCATATTTATAAAATTCACCCTTACCGTATTTTTCCCTGATGGCTTCAATTCCTTCATCCGTCAGGTCTTCTGTGGGCATTGCTTTCACCTTAAGAAACCTTGCAACAGCAGCCCGCTCGTTTTCGGGAATCGTATCAACCAATCTGTATAATTCTTCTTTGTTCATGATACATTCCCCCATTAATCAGTCATATCTTGGACATCACGATTATTCTTGACCTCAATTAATTTCGACAAAGGCCTTGGATTTCGTTATTTATTGTTTTCATAGCTGCTTATGCTTACTGTAGGATTCGGCTGACTGTCCTTATTGGGAGTTTCCTACAACAATCTCCAGCTCAATTTGTTTCCCCGTCACTTCTTCAAGTATGTCGATAAGAGTCTGCCTATAGTTTGTTTGCAACCAATCTACCTGAAAACTATTGCTGCACACTACACCGATATGATGATCATCAAGCAGGATGGCGGATGTATTTTTGAACCACGTCTCGAAACTTGGATGACTGATTGTTTGCTTCAATTTCAATAATACATCGTCCCAGAGTGTAAATTGCTCGTCATCATTTATCATGATTTCATCCGAATCTACATTAATGTCCCGGCCAACATCCTCAGCATCTTGAAAAAATATCCGAAACTTTCCGGCTCCAGGTATCTCAATTTCAGAAGTCCTATTTCTTATTCCCATGCTTCTAAAGTGTTCAAATAACTCGATTTCGTTTTCAATTTTCTTCAATACCGAGCCCCCCCGACTTATTCATCTACATTATTGTAAATTTGATTTTCTCTTATTAAACATTATTATATTCTACCTCTTCGTAGTGAAAGGTGCCAGGTTCTAAAGCAATTCTGAATTGATTTAGAACCTTTTCTAAGTTCATGAGCTGAGCGGTGCCATCCGCTTCATCACAATGGCCATCTGCCCGGTAGGCGACTGGCCCAAGCCATTCGAGGATTTCGACATGAACGATGAGTCTCCGAGCGTACTTATGCAACTCATGTTTATGGAAGAAAAGGAGTGAGTTCATATGAAAGCCAACGAATTTGGTTCATTGTCATTCGTCTGTCAATAATGACCTTTTTTAACAACTCTCCATGGACCAACTTTTAGACATTTCCCAATAAAAACCTTACACTTAAATTGTAAGGAGCGATTACATAAAAAAGGAGCGTTTTGTATGGGTAAATTGACAGATAGAGTTGCAATTGTAACTGGCGGGGCGCGTGGAATGGGCGAAACGCATGTCCGAAGATTTATAGCTGAAGGCGCGAAAGTTGTATTTACAGATATCAATGAAGCGGGCGGACAGGCCCTTGAAAAGGAACTGGGCGGCAATGCAAAGTTCGTGAAGCAAGATGTAACGAGTGCGGCAGATTGGAAAACGGTAGTGGAAGAGGCGGAGAAAGCGTTTGGTCCCGTACACATTCTAGTAAACAATGCCGGAATCAGTATCGGTACGCCTTTCTTGGAGCTTACAGAAGATGATTACCGTAAAATTGTTGACATCAACCAAGTTTCCGTATTCCTTGGCATGAAAGCAGTCGTCCCTTCCATGCAAAAAGCTGGGTCCGGCTCAATTGTGAACATCTCTTCGATCAACGGATTGGTCGGCGGCGCTGTCGGCTACACCGATACGAAATTTGCGGTACGCGGCATGACGAAAGCAGCTGCCCTTCAACTCGCGCATCTTAACATCCGTGTCAACTCCGTTCACCCAGGTGTCATCGAAACACCAATGGTAATGGAAGGCGATTCTGTCGAGATGATCAAAGAATTTGCGAATTCCATCCCACTCGGCAGAATGGCCCAACCCGAAGAAGTCTCGAAACTCGTACTTTACCTAGCTTCCGATGAATCCAGCTACTCAACAGGCTCTGAATTCATCGTTGATGGCGGCTTGACGGCGATGTAATAGCGAACGGTACCTGTGCGAATTCTTTTGTTCCAAACGAATAAGCTAAAAGGACCTCCTTCCAATACTACTGACATTAGGCGGTCTGTAGAAAGTAATAGCAAGTTCCCTGCAAGGGGGATCAGCTAGTTGGATAAAATAATCCATCCTTTATGAGCAGCCTCTCAGGGATGGATTTTTTTGTGGTGCAACAGAATTGCTACTACAATTCATACGTTCTTAAACCTATCAATGATCACGAAATTGAGTTCCTTAATGAATCATACGAAAATACCACCTCAAGCCCTGTTGTTTCATAGTAAGGTTGGAAGGCCACTATCTTCTGGATCATTTTCGATATCAAGCACGAATGTATCGTCCTTACCTGGGCTCGTGCGATTCAAGCGTGATAATGTTTGAACGACCTTAATCCCATACTTATAAATAATCGCTTGTATTAAATGCTTTACCGAAACCCCACCATTTTCGTACTGTTTTAATAATCCCCGTGTAAAATCAGTCGGCTTTCCACCGTCAATAGCGGCCATCCCAACCCCAAATCGAACACGTTTTTGACGTTCTTCCCGTGGTGTTCCATTCAATGAGTCCATAAACAACTCCCCTCATTTTTATTTCATAAGATGAGAAAAGGACATTGACCAGAAGTTCACCCTCCGTTCAACATCCCTAATTCATCGCACTTCGTATGCTTATAACCTATTCCCTATGAGGACCGTGGAAGCGGGAAACGAACCCGCATCTAGAGGCTTCAACACCCAAGCATCTACCCGTGTAAATTGTCTATTGGGTTTCGCGCTTCCGTTTGATTGAGTTGCATGAGGTTAGCTCTGCTTCCGTACTAATTTATTTAACGGTTTTTCCCGTTAGGGAGTAATGTTCAAATTTTCAACAAAGGCTTTTAGCATCGCCTCCTCATCAAGAAACCATTTTTTCTTTAATTGCGGAGAATGATACGGATTATCGCTATGTAGATATGGTTGTGAAATAATGCTTTTGGCCACTGGAGCCATATAAATTTGATTGAGGATTTCCAAAGGTGCCGGATATTCAAAGTATAGATTTAATCTAGGGCGTGAATTTTCATTTCTCCATTTTGCAAATCCCTGAGAAAAGTTCTTGTGTTCCGGCATTTTTATCTGTTGAAATATCTCTGCTGGCAATAAGTTTTGTGCCAAACAATAAAGACCATGTGCAGGCACACATAGCTGTTTCATCGCTTTACTGAAATCTGCACGCATGTATCCTGAACACAAATTTTGCAAATGTGTCCCCATTCCCTCGGCATCTTCTTTGTGTAATGAAAGTAGAAATGCAGCTCCTGAACGCTCCCATTGTGGTTTCTTCGTGCCAACAAATTTTTCGGCAGCCTCAAGCGCTTTTGGCAACAGTATTTCATCTCTATACCACACGGCACTCAAGAGGTTGCTCATCACAATATAAAACGGGTAGCCATTTTTAGCTAAACCCAGTTCGGACGGAAGAATGCGCTCCATCGTTTCGTTATCCCCGCAAGCGAATGCCTCTAAAATATGTAAGAAGTTTTGACAATGGTCATACCCTCCGCTGCATCCCGGAAGTAATACATAACGCATTTGCTGGAAGATTAAATCATTCCACTTTTGCCAGTCTTGATGTGAAAAGCACTCCTCTAACCAACTATTATAGTTGATTGGTAAGAGTCCAAATGACATTGATTTGACGATCTTTGCTAGTATTTCATTATCTTTTTCGGTTCCTTCTTTTGCCTTAATTATAATTTCCTCATATTTGATAATACATTGCTCAATGTATGAACTTTTATCCGTATTCATTAAACTTCACAACCCCGATTTTTTATTTTCCGTATAGTGTAGGAATTATATTATTTTTTTCTTATTCTACAAATAGTGAATCGATGCCCTTGCTCCCACACTCATTTTTGTATGAAAAATAACCGAGGATTTCGTTTTCGTTCAACTGAGTAGCCCCACACCTCACTGGGCATGACTAAACGTTAGATCCTTCTTTTATGCCATCCAGTCGAAGGAGGTAAGGCTATTTGAGCGAACGGTTATATCTACCAGTGTATACAAGCCATGCAAGGCTTGCTGTTAATAGTGTTACCGAAATGAGGGCAGTAAGAATACTATAGGTTTCCCAAACAAGTATGATTGGCCACTCAAGGGCAAAGCCTGTTATACTTAGAGCCGCTGTAACTAGTATTAAAATGAAGGATGCAATTTTTCTTTTTTTTGTGATTGGCTGCTTTTTATTTAATTTCCGCCTTTGGAATCCCAAAACAAAAAATAAAACAGTTAACAAGCAACAAATAATGGTTGCAATTGACAAAAGAATATCCGCTGTGTGCTGCTTATTTCATAGGTTTTCGACAAATTGCCGTCTACTATATCTTTGATTTTTAGTACCATGCTGCTATTGATATTGGCGCCGTTGGCCAATAAGCAGATGGCTGTTCGTTCGTTGGGTAATAGCACTACTTGGGTTCTGAAGTTTGGGTTTTCTCCTGAATGCTCGATAATCGTTTGGTCAGCGTTTACCATCCAGCCTGCTGCATAATACATAGTGTCAACAGCCAGAACGGACCTATCCCCCTGATGCGACTTTTGAATAGCGGTGTGAAATATTTCTGGTATATCTTTCACAATTCCCATCTGAATACCCATCCAGCGCGCCATGTCTTTTGTAGAAGAGATGATATAGCCTGCCGGTTTATTTCCGGAATAATCCGGCGCGTTATAGGGGATTGTTTTAAAAAAAGAAGAACGATAGCCTTGTGCCAGCTGTCCAGTAGCCAGGGCATCCTCTTTATAGACGAATGTCTGGTTAAGGCCTAACGGCTGGAATACCCGTTCGGTCATAAAGCTTTCGTAGCTTTGACCCGATACTTGCTCGATCACCAGACCTAACACATCATAATTAATGGTTCCATACGTATATTGTTTGCCAGGAGGAAAGGATAAATCAGCATTCACCAGCACTTCCACCGTCTTTTGCAGCATATCAGGAGTATTGCCTTGAGGGATAAGCTGGGCATGTTTATTATTGGTCAGACCGCTTGTATGATGAAGAAAATTATTAAGAGTAAGGCTCTGCATATCAACAGGTTTTCCTTGATATTTTAGCGTAAGCCAAGGTAAATAGTCTTGGATTGAGTCGGTCATAGATAAAAGTCCTTGCTCCTCCAGCAACAGTATACCTATGGCGGTAAAGGCTTTACTGACCGAGGCCAGCTCGTATAATGTGTTTTCACTTGCGGGTATTCCTTTTTCAAGGTCTGCATAACCGGAGGAGTAATAGTATTCTTTCTCATCGGCCAAAATTGCGACTGACAAGCCCGGCACACCGGATATACGAGAAGCATCGTCCAGCAACGCCTGTATGGCCTCAGCCTGCGCATCTGACATCGCATAGCTTCTTTGCGAGAGTCCTGAGAACAATAGAAGTACCATTATCATAGAAACAAGTGTTTTTTTCATAAGATCTCCCTTTTTTGAAAGGATCATTGCTATTCGACAAGCGTAAATTGATCGTAATGCTTATTGATTAGTTTACTACATAGACAACTGCCAAAACCCGTTTATATTGTTGGAAAACAGGAATAGGAGAAAATAGTGATGAATATAGTTCGAGAAAGGAGGATACGATGAATTTAACAAGCAAACGAGTATGGTTGAATACAATAATCGTTCTTACATACGTCTTAATGATTGTCACCAATGTATTGGCGAACGTCTTACCCATTAATGGGCAAACGACGGGGGAAGTTTCAGCGAAATATAGTAATTTATTTGCCCCAGCAGGCTTTACATTTTCCATCTGGAGCGTCATCTATGTCTTATTAGGATTACATGTCTTATACCAACTCGGTTTCTTTCACAACAAGCAAAAACCTTCTACAGCCCGTCTATTAACACAAGTCGGCATCTACTTTTCAATTTCTTCAATTCTTAATACTCTTTGGATACTCGCATGGCATTATGAAAGACTATTCCTATCAGTCATCATTATGATAGGGCTTCTTCTTTGCCTAATTAAAATCAACAAATTGACCGCAGAAGCTTCCCTCACTATAAAAGAAAGCTTTTTTATCAAACTTCCCTTTAGTGTCTATTTTGGCTGGATCACAGTTGCAACCATCGCCAACATTACAGCTTTCCTTGTCTCCATCGGGTGGGATGGATTTGGGCTATCTGAAGTGACATGGACTATACTTATCCTGATTATCGGAACAATCATCGGTGTGACAACAATGCTTCGCTTACACAACCCGGCGTATGGTTTGGCTATAGTATGGGCTTATTTCGGTATCTACTCTAAACATACATCTGAAACTGGATTCAACAACCAATACCCCGCCATTATATTGACCGTCGTTATCTGCATGATTGTCCTATCCCTATCGATCATCCTTGTCGCCATAGGAAATCGGAGACAGCCCAATACCTAAGTAAAAATTCTGTGAGGATTGTTATGTAGACGAGTTGCTATGCGAGGTGCGGGCTTTATGTTGTGATGCCAATTGTTGAACAGGCATTGGCACTCAATTATTTTAATCAACACCCAATTTCTTCAATTGTAAAACGCCAACGAACCAGTATTCGTTGGCGTTTATGTTGATTAAATCGTTATTTATGTACCAAGAACCCATTTAATTCTAAATTGTTCGGTTGCCAGGTTCTAAAACAATTCAAAATTGGTTTAGAACCTGGCACCTGCCGCCCGCGTAGCTACCATAGTAAAGCGAGACAGTTTTTTTAGGGGTAGGTTTTATTGTGGTGGTGGATGAACGTGGTGATTTCTGCTGACTCTCTTTGCTAATGAAAAGTGATTTGGTTGAAATGACCAGAAAACTGCATTATAATAAAAGTAACATGAATATACTTGGCAACAAAGAATAACCTAAAAAGGACCACCCAATGCGTTAACATTAGGCGGTCTGCTGCAATATGTAATAGCAACAGGTTCCCTTCAAGGGGGATCAGCTAGCCGGACAAAATAATCCATCCGTTATGAGCGCCTACTCAAGGATGGATTATTTTTTATTGTGGAATGACAGTATTGCTACGATTAATACTACATACGACCACCTCCCTTCTTAGGGGAAATGGCCGACCACCCTTGAGTCACCTACATGATTGTCCTATCCCTAACGATCCTCCTTGTCGCCGTGGGAAATCGGAGACAGCCCAATACCTAAGTAAAAATTCTGTGGGGATTGTTAGGTGCTATGCGAGGTGCGGGCTTTATGTTGTGATGCCAATGGTTGAACCGGCATTGGCATTCAATCGTTTTAATCCCACCCAATTTCTTCAATTGCAAAACACCAACGAACTAGTATTCGTTGGTGTTTCTATGAGTAAATCGGTATTTAAGTGCCAGGAACCCATTTAATTCCAAATTGTTTGGTTGCCTGTATAACCTAAATATTTATAATGAATTATTGAAGAAGTGTATTCTCCGTATGATTGTGGTAAACTGGACATATAATAAAAAAGACTAGGTGCGCTAACACCCAGCCGATGCAGCTGACATCCGCATGAAGTGCGGTTGGCCTGTAAAAGTCATAAGGCGTCACAAAGAGTAACCACTCAGCTTTCTAGCCAGTCAGCGGAGGGTGGTTACTTTTTTCTATTGGTGTATAGAGCAATCATTGCTACAACGGCTGTTGCCAATGTTGCAAGGAACATTCCAAATTGGAACATCATATGAATTGCTTCGTATGTCACCATGTAAACACCCCCTTTCTCAAGGGAGTGCCAACCGCCCATCCGCTTTATGTAGCTGCATCTCTATTCTATCACTTAATCTTGGAAAAACGAACAAGAATTCCTATCCACTCATATATTACAAAAAGAAGCAGGAACTATCCATCAAGAGAAATTCCTGCTTCTTTTCTTTGTATTGATACTATCCATAGGATCTATGAAACCTAAGGAGTCGATCCCACGTTCAGAGGTTTCAACGCTCAAGCATCTTCGCGTATAGATTGTCTATTGGGTTTCGCGCTTCCGTTTGCTGACAATCAGGGGGACTCGGAGGCACTATCCTCGAAGTCTCTTTCGTCTGTCCCAGGAGGCGGCAGACGTTGTATCCCCCTAATAGGTGGGCCTTACAATGATAGAACTGCAAGGCAGATCCATCAGCTTACGCTGCGAATGCTAAGTTGTTGTTTGTTTTGCCAGTTATTATTTGCCACTTGTCCTAAAATCAGCGGCTTCGTATATAACACTAGTGGGACAATTCTAGAGTCCTTTATTACTATTTAATAAGTAGGGACTACCAAACATTGGGAGGTAGAAATAATGGATCAAGGGCGTATAGATCAATTAAATGAGGGGCATAAAGCAGACGAACCTCTTTTTTCTCATGTATTTTTAGCCGATTTCTGGGAGGACAGTGAGTATGCAATCGAATCTTATCAATCTGAGCCGCCAACGGTTGAACTAATTGAATTGATTGAGAAAGAGCTTGGCTACAAGCTTCCATCCTCTTATGTTCAACTGATGAAGCATCGGAATGGCGGGGTGCCGAAAAATACCAACTTTCCAACAGAGGAACCAACTTCTTGGGCGGAGGATCATATTGCCATTTCAGGGATTATGGGAATCGGTCGCGAGAAAAGCTATTCCCTGTGCGGGGATCTCGGCAGTCCGTTCATGATTGAGGAATGGGGATATCCTGACATCGGCGTGGTGATCTGTGATTGTCCCTCAGCTGGTCATGATGTCGTCATGTTAGACTATCGGGCATGCGGTACAGATGGTGAACCTTCAGTTGTTCATCTCGATCAAGAAGATGATTATAAAATTACTTTCCTTGCCGATAATTTTGAGGAGTTTATCAAAGGCTTGGTGAATGATGAACAATATGATACTTCTGAAGAAGACAAAGAAGAAGCTTTGGAGAAAGTAGCACACGGCCAATTTTCTCTCCTGTTGGAGGAGCTGTGCTCTCGGGTAACCGAAGTGGGACAGGTGGGACAGAAAATCCGCAGCATCTGCACGCGGATTGTCGAAGAGAAAGGCCATTTTTCATTTCACGCAGACAAATTATCGTATGTTATGTATGATGTACAGTTTTGGCTATATACGAAGTCTCATCCAGACACCAGTCGCGATCAATACATAGCTGTTTACCCGAACATCATCATATTTGGGGATGAATTCGGCCAAGGCGGATATGCCCCTTCCTTCATTACAGATTGGCTTGACCAACGCATGAAGGAAGGGCGGATTGTACATGATCACGGGATGATCCGGTTTACCGATTCCTATGCGGAAGAAGTAATTAAGACGTTGCAAGAAGCGTAATCAGGTTCATGAAGAGCTCACTCTTAAAGGGGGGCTCTTCTTTGTTCATTGTTAGCGGCGGCACTCACTAACAACATTGCCAATCATACACTACTTTTGAAAAATCCCTGTTTTTCAAAGCGTCCTTTGGAATAGTGAAAACACAATTACCGGAATCCCCAAACATAATGCCGCATTCGTCATCGATATCCAGTTGCAGTAAAAGAAAATCGTCATCATCAAAACCGATATAGTCATTCTGAACAAAATAAGGATAACCGCCAATTCTGCTATCGCTGCTATAGCAATCATCACTCAGTTGCTCATATTCTGATTCTGATAACTTATTCATGAAAATATCGCGAAACAGATCTAATGAGGAAGACATAGGCATCTCCCTTGATGTGAAAACCATTTTACCGCTATGCGAAAAGGGAAGATTCCAGTTATCTTCTTCATTTTCATAAGGATGCTTTTTCACTAGTTGTTCTTCATTTTCCTCGTAATCTTCAATGTATTTTACTAAAATCGGTTCTTCCAACCCAACCAACTCATCGTTTACAACAAAGAATTGCAGTAATCCTTTTTCCGGCAATTCATCTAGATGTTCAATATCCGCCAAATTGATTTGTGCCAGAAACAGCATATGGTTTCCATCTTCATCGGTCGGATAATCTTCACTGCTTTTCAAATAGGGACACCCGCCTAATTTGCTGTCCCATGGTTTTGTTTTTTCACGCGTAAAACTGATCTCGTTGCTATACCTAAAAGTGCTTGTAATTAGGTTTTCATGTTCTTTAAGTAGTTCAGGAATTTCATATTTTATCAAGATGAGCTTCCCCCATTCGAATATCTTTTTAGTTGAAATGTTTCCGACGAAGGCATATCATGCAATTGACATTGATTCATGCAAAAAACGAAAAGGTGGCATATAATGACAGGCAAGTCACTAGCGGATTACCAAAAAGAATATGAACGAATCATCTTTTTCGACCAGCCGCAAAAGGATATACTGTTAGCCGGTCTAATGACCGAAATGGAAAAACAATTCAAGCTTCCCGTGAGAAGTAAGGAATGGAAAAAAGAAAACCAAAAGATCATAGCGATGTACCGAAAAATATGTATAACACGAACGCTGTAAAAATCGGCCCCCGAAGCCTATCTTTTTTCACGTCAGATTGTGTGTTCATTCATATGCTTTTTTACAGGCGGTAAACTCTGTTTTCATGGCATCTATTTGTACAAGACCATGAACGAAAATGGACCAAATACCATCTCCATAGAACACAAATGAATCATATAAAAGTTATCGCTTATAGTTGGGCTGTTCCAACGTAATCGGATTCGGATTGCTGAGTACCCATTGCACTGCTAATTCACATAGTCTCGCAGGTTCATCAAGACCATGGCCGTTGTGAAGTTCATTCGCTAGAGTGGCTGCCTCCTGAAGTGCGGGGGGATGTAATGGCGTGCCCAAGCTAAAGTAATGGTTCAACCCCTTAAGCATCTGACGAAATTGATGATCCCAATTGATACCGCCATTATCTAAAATTTCATAGGACACTTTACCCGTAATACGGATCACCTCACCCTGCACGGTGTTCGCATGCCCTTGTGAAGGAATTAGGTAATTCCACAGTTCCTGATGCTGCGCCTGCCATCCCTTTGTTGAAACTGTTATTGGAGATGTACCATCATGCGTCTTCCGTTTCCCTACCGGGGGAACATCAAATAACTCATAGAGACGGTAAAGCGCCTCATCGGTTTCATGCAAATAGTCTTTATTAAATCCTTCTCTGTGAAATTCAAATTCGTTCCCAATCCGTTTAACCGAGTCTTTCATTTTCTGCGTTACAGTCGCTCCAGCGTTCAGCAAAATATCGGCAACTTCCGCCATATACACAATATCTATATTTCTGCACATAGCCAAAGCTTTTTCTAAAGGAGTCTGTTTCATTTTATTTTCTGCACTAACATTTGCACCTTTAGCAACCAACGTTTGAACTGCATGCGGCTTAAAAGAACCCGCTGCGGCAAATAAAGGCGTCTCATTTTGATAATCAAGCGCTTCTATCTCCGCACCTAACTCAAGCAGCAATTCACAATTTCCCCACCAACTCATCGCATGTTTATGTAAAGCCGTTCTTCCGTAACTGTCAGTAGCATTACTATCAGCCCCCTGTTCCACGAGCCAACGAACCAATTCATTCGGAAGATTAAAGCTCAAAGCTGTAGATTTACTATAACCGCCCCGGGCATCCAATTCGCATCGGGTAAACACCTCTTTTAAAGCCGCTATATCGCCCGCTTCAATTAATTCATCGAAGTTTTTTGGTAAGTTTTTTCTCTTCCTGCCCATCTCTGCTTTTCCCCCCGCGTCATTTTTACCTGTTGTTCATACATATACATGTTGGAATCATGCTCATTGCTTCATAAGTCTCCATAGAAACACTCCTTATCCCGAGGGAGTGCCAACCGTCCATTCGCCGTATGTCGCATTGACTCCCATTCTATCACTTAACCATGGAAAGCGAACAAGAACTCTTAATTACTCGGACAAAAAAAGCAGCACAAATTTCCCATACTGAGAATTTGTGCTGCTTTTTTTGTTTCTTCCATAAGATCTTATGGAGACGGCGGGAGTCGAACCCGCCACTAGGATAAACGTTATAATACCGCTAATTATAAGGGTTTATCGCTGCTATTGCAAATGTTTGACTACGTTTTTGACTACGTTTGAGAAAAAAGACGTTGCGGGGGCAAGCAATAATGATTAATGTTACTTCTATCAATACTACTTGCTACTTGTTAAATAGCAGTATACTCTTAAGGGCTAATGAAAGGAGCCGAATAAAAGTGCTATATAACGGCAAAACAACACCCAAAGCATTATTAGTCAAGATGATTAAAGAAGAAGAACATCAAATAAAGCTTGATGCTAATGAAATAATGGAATTGACTCACGAAGTTGCCAAGTGTGTTGAAGAGCTGCATAATACTAATGAAATTTCAAATGTCGAAATAATATGTTATCCTCCTTATCAAGAGATAAAAAGGAAACTTGATAAACTTGAAATTATTAATCAACACATGAATTTTAGAAAGAATCTTATTCGTGATTATATACAGCAATTGTATTTGCTAAATGGTTTTTATACTAGCGAGTGGTTGAAATAAGGCACCTTCATTTGTGAATTTCTAGGGAGGTAGGTTATAAGGAAGACCTTCCCCCTAGATTAATAAATATTGTGAGGGATACGAAACACAGTTCAAGCGTCCATTACACTTTCCACTTTACACTTATTCAATAATTTCTAAAGGTGGTAAGCTATTGATTAAATCAACAGTTTGTACAGAAACATTAATAATAGAAAGTAATAAATTGAAGATATACTTATCGTCATCTGAATACTCATTAGGGTCATCTACAATTTCAGTCTTCTTATCTACCTTTACTTGATACTGATCAATAATCCATTCAATAGCTGGACGACCGTTTACAACGTATTCATATGCTTTTTCAGGTATGTTTCTGATTATAATATCACTGTTAAATATGATTGTATCTCGTTGTCCACGTTTTGAGTATTTCATTTTTTGAACACCATACAACGGTATTTTTGATTTGTACTCAACATCAATATATTCGTATGGTGCACATTCTTCATAGTTTATATGAAGCTTTACAAGTTTTTCACCAACACGAACAAATTCTTTCATATTTTTCACCTTTGGAATTCGGGGAAATCCTTTTACAAGATCATTTTCATATTTATTAAGATATTCCTTACTATGAAGAATTGCATAAATATAATATATGAAATCTTCTTTGTCCAATCCAAATTCTTTGCTTAGTCTATCAGAAATTAAACTCTTACTTTCATCCTTGAATAGCTCTCCTTCCTCAATACCATTTAATAAGAAGACTTGTCCCTTTTCCATAATGTCCATACTAGGAATAGAATCAAATGCTAAGACGGAAAACCCTTTCCTCGAACCGATACCTGAAACCATTATTCCAACGTTGGGTTCATCGAAGTAACCTCTCCAATATGCACGAGCACTTTCTATAATATTCCTATCGTAATTTAAATATTTTTTTGTAAATGGACGATATAAACTTTTGACAATTTTTTTATCAGAAAAAATGATCTCTGTATTTCTTTCCAGCTTTTGTCTAAGAGACCTTGTCCATTTTATTATTTTTTCATTTTTCTCGGCTAGTTCAAATTTATTTTTTTCATTGATAAGTCTCAGTCGCTCAAAATTGTAATTAGAGATCAGCCTTTTAGTGTTATCGTAAACTTTCTGCTTAGAGAAGTTATATACCCAAGAATCACGATTAGTTACTATTCCAGACGTCTTTTCTGTAAATATCGACTCATTTATATTTTCTTCATCGTACATTGGACTGAAGTTTTTATAAGTTTCATCACGTTGGTTTATCCAGTCTCCATTATTATCAGGAATGACTTCTGACCAATCAATGTTTTCTATAGACTGCCATTGACTAAGTAAATCATTTTTCTCTTTTCTCGTTAGGTAATCACCAATGTCTTTGTAGAAAACTTTTTGTTTTTCTGATCCGTCCTTAATTAGTACAGAGATACTAACGCCTGTCATTATGTCAAACACATTTTGCCCTTCACGTTTGGCTAAATCACCAGAACGTCCTCGAATCGCTCCCCTTAAATTCAAAATAAATAGATGGTTAAATTCCTGTGCAAAACTTTTTCTAATCCCATCCATAACAGGCTTATCAATAAATGAGCTATTTGTTACAAATGCTATGACTCCTTGTTCTCCGATGCGATCAGTTGCCCATCGGAAAGCCCTTATATAGGAATCATAGTAAGTTCTTAATGACTTTGAACTCGCTAACTTTACATAAGTTTGAGCTATACTCCTGTCCAATATTTCATATTTCATATTTTTATTATTCTCATTTTCATTTCCTTGCCCTGCACTATATGGTGGATTTCCTAGAATAACGAAAATCGGCTTTTCTTGCTGTCGCTTTATTCGTGAATTGTTCTCATCGAATAATTCATCCATAAATGAATTTTTACTTTCCGTACTCTCAAAGGTGTCTGTTAAAACAATTCCCTCAAATGGAACATAGTCTCCCCCGTATAGGGTATGGAAAGTTTCTTCAATGTTAATGGCTGCAATATAGTAACTTAACAGTACAATTTCATTTGCATGGATTTCTTGTGTATATTTGCGTAATAAATCCTCTTTCGAAATAAGACCACTTTGTAATAATCGGGTTATAAAAGTCCCTGTTCCTGTGAATGGGTCCAATACATGCACACCTTCACTTGCTAAAGACTTTCCAAAGTGTTTCCTTAATACATCATCAATAGAATGAATAATAAAATCTACAACTTCTATAGGAGTGAAAACAATTCCTAAACGTTCAGTAGTTTCCTTAAATCCTACTTTAAAGAACTTATCATATAGTTGGATAATAATATCTTGCTTCGCTTTTAAGTTGTCTACGCCTTCAGCACGCACTCGAACACTCTCGTAGAACGATTCTAATTTTTCTTGTTCTCTCATGAGACCTTGTTCATCCAAAATGGACAATATTGCATCCATAGATTTAGATACGGGATTATTTTTGACAAAACTATACGAATCGAATAAGGCTTCAAAAACTGGTTTTGTAATTAAATGCTGTGCTAACATTTCAATCGATTGTGTCTCAGTAATAGAATTGTTTATGTTATAGCGTAAACTTTTAATAAACTTTTCGAATTCCTTATACGCTTCACTATTTTTATCCTCTAACATTACCCGAATACGCATCATATGCTGCTGTGCAATTTCCGCAACGTCTTTCGACCAATCTTCCCAGTACCGAACATTCCCAACTTTACGGACCAGTTTACCGTAGATTGCACGCTCTAAATCCGTTAAATCATCTTCTGTCAGCATCAATTCTAATTGATGTGAAACTGGCGTTAACTCCCCACCTTCCGGAGCATCACCAACGCCAATAATTTGAATCTGACCAGGCTTTTTCTTATTTAATTCAAGCTTATTGATTGTTGCATCAAAACGCTCGTCTAATGAACGCAAAGCATTCAGCACTTCCCAAACAACACGATACTTCTCGTTGTTGTCGAGTACACTATTTGCATCCTTTCCAGCCGGAACACCTATCGGCAAAATTACATAACCATAGTCTTTGCCTTCTGATTTACGCATAACACGGCCAACTGCTTGAGCAATATCAATTTTCGATCTACGTGGTTTCAAAAACATAATAGCATCTAAGTCGGGGACATCTACACCTTCTGTTAAGAAGCGAGCATTTGATAAAATGCGGCAAGTGTTATTCGGGACATCGTCTTTTAGCCAAGAAATTTTTTTGTTCTTTTCTAAAGCATTCATTGAACCGTCTGCATGGTCAATTTCGATATTATATTGATGCTCATCCTCAGGGTCTTGATTCAAATACTGATCTACAACGTGTGAAAACATATCTGTAATTAATTTCGACTCACGTATCGTGCCCGTAAAAGCAATGGCCCGCTTCATTGGTGCCCCTAATGCTTCGTCTGAATCGCTTTTCCTTCGCACTAATCCATTCCAGCAACCAATAATCTTTGTAATATCATCAAACTCCAATTCAGAGTCCCTATTCGCTAACATTTGCTGAAAGCGACGAGCTATCATTTCCTCATCAACAGCTAATACCATAACTTTGTAGTCAGTAAGGATACCTTTACGGATGGCGTCACCGAACCCAATACGATAAAACTCTTCTCCATATAATTCTGGGTTGTCCATATCCGCAATGACTACAGACATTTCCTCTGCTTTTTGTTTAGCAGCATCACCATATACACGAGGTGTAGCCGTTTGGTATAGACGCTTCGCAGTTTTAATATTCTCGTCATAATGCACCTTTGTAAAGCTACTATCTTCTTTGCCGAATTCTGTAGCTCCTGTAGTACGGTGTGCTTCATCACAAACAACTAAGTCAAACTCATAAAAGCCCTTCTTCTGCGCCTCGATTATTACATCAATTGACTGGTATGTAGAGAAAACCGTTAGGAAATCTCCTTTTGCTTGATTCATTTCAATACGCTCTTGGTACTTCAAAAGCTTTTCAGGACTTGTCGTTGCTGGGAAACCAATATCCGCCACAGTAATGTCTTCAAACTCAGTATTACTCTCTTGTTTCGTAACTTTCCTGTCTGAACAAACGGCAATAGCATCCATATTGTAATTTGTATCAGCTGTCCACCCACGTAAGGTTTGGGAAAGTAGTTGAATGCTTGGCACTAAATATAGGACTCTGAAAATGCCGTTCTTTTTCTTTGCCAACTCCTCAGCAATTGCCATTGACGTGTATGTCTTCCCTGTTCCAGGAGCCATGATAAGCTTTCCACGATCAACAGTTTTAAATCCATTTACAACCGCCTCAATAGCAGGTATTTGGTGAAGACGAGGGGTTTTTTTGCTTTGTATTTTCACCTTTTCAGGAGTACTATAGCTGAATTCTGACCAATCAATAGTACTGTCCTTTAGTTGAGTTAATGATATCCGGGTAATTTCTTTATCACGGCCAAGAAGAGCATCTTCTGCATTTTTACCCCAATTATCAGTTGATGTGATAATAATTCCTTTTGAATAATACTTTTTACCAACTTCGTTTAAAAATGAATCAATATGTTGCTTGTGAATAGTTACATCTTCTGCATAGTATTTACATTGAATTGCAACCAGATCACCTGTTTCATGTTCCTTAGCAACTAAATCAACGCCTGTATCATTTTTGGGGATTCCATATTCCTCCGGAACCTCGTTTAATGTCCAAACATCATCGAATAAGCGCTTATACATCGGCTCATTTTTAAAATATGTACGTGATAACAGCTCAAACATTGTCCCTCTATCACGTTGCGTGCGGTACGGTGCATCCATTTCCTTGACCAACGAAATGAAACTTCTAGAGCTTTTCGCTTCTGTACTCATTTAGCTCACCTTTCTGTCTCAAATGTAGTGTCTACAATAATCTATAGCTTAATTATATCATTTAAACTAATTAACAGGAGATACTTATTATGACATTCGCTATTGAGGACAGTGTGTTAGCTACAACAAAAAAGTGGAGATAGTATAGATGTATGGAAACAAGTTAGTTAAGTCTCTGTCCAAACAAAATTGACAACCACAAAATAATTAACGCACCAGGGGGGGCCTTTGTTGTGGTCTGTTGCATTATTCGTCTGAATCCGCACCATGCACCACAATTATTTCAAAGTAAAGATAGCGAGACTAAGTTAATTTCGAAATTCCCCGCCAGTGGCGCAGCATGACAAGAATAAGTATAAAAACAACTCATGGAATAGAAGTTTTTTGAAGTTATCTTTCCCCCTTTTCCGTTAGTAGTAGGTATTAGAGTAAATAATTATAGGATGATATTTGTATATGATAATAGTATGTCTGAGTAAATGATATTCAGCTTTTCTTTTATGAATATCCTATTTCATTTTTGACGGTCTCTATTTAATAATTGAATAAGAGTATTGCATTTAACGCATCAAAAAAAGCTACCTGATTGGTAGCTCATTGTAATTATTTAATATACCCCCCATCTATCATCCACTGATTTATTGCCTGTGTTTTTTTCTCTTCTTCTTCATCCAGAAAAATGTTTTTGTTGCTGTTATTTTGCCAAGCGTTTGATTTACGTTTTTTAGTTCGTTCCTTACTGATTTTCAGATAATTATCCACTTCATCTTTCCAATTGACCTCAATTATAATATTATAGGTCCTTTCAAGATATTGAGTTACTAGTGTAAACAAATCATAAATAACATCCCCATTTACTGATCCATCATTATATTTTTGAATAAGATTGCCATATAAATCACGGTCTGTAAATTCAATGTTTTTAGTGGCATTGACCAACTGTAGCAATTTATTTCCCCAATCCCCGTTGATATCATCGGGTATTCTTTTACTGAGAATCTTTGTTGCAAAATGGAAAGCTTCACTTAACACAATATATGGATTATGACTAAGATCCCACCGCGGAATATATCTTTTCTTTTTGCCTTTTTTCCCATACGATTGAATAAAGTTTTTAGCTTCCAGGCTTTTTAAAGACTTACTCACAGACGAGGATGTTACCCCTAAATACATAGCTAAAGTCTGTTGTGTAGGAAAAGCGCAACCTTTCTCTTCATTGTAAAGACTGTATATATTAAATAGTACCATCTTTTCCTCTTGGCTCACTCTAAGACACCGGTGGATATTGTTCGGTATGTAGACATACCCTAAGTTTGCTTTGGTTTTTAATTCTCCTCCTTCACTCATCTTCTTTAAATAATCAACCAATTTCATCATATTTCATTCCCCTTCATTACTGTTATTCGCAAATTAACACTTGCACTTGCATATACGCTGATCACTTAATATAGTTAAATTAAATTCGCACCACTTTTCACAAAAAAATTCCCGTAGGCATCAAAAGGCCCCCATCCAATGCCGCTTCAAGGCTTGAAATGCTAGGCACTGGGGGGGTAATTATAAAACCTCAAATTTATTTTGTTTTTTATTCATTCACCCTAGAATCAGGGACTTGACATACGCCTGTCTAATTCTGTTCAGCCACACAACCTGTTATAAATAACTGTAATTATTTCAACCACTTTCTATTATGTATATATTGTCTGCATTCCCCTTCTGCCTTGCTGCTCTGTATTGTTCCCCCTAGAAAACGAATAAGCAACCGCTAACACATCTTCTTTATTAACAACCGCCCGCCCAGTTTTGAATGCAATTTATTAATTCTTCTTTTTAACTCTTTCATTCCATGCTCGTATAAAGCAACGAAAGCACATATTGTGGCGGGGATTAAATGAGAAGGAGCTACTATTAATGAATAACCAAGCAATGATGATAGATATAGAAGATGTAGTAATGAGAGCTGTTCAGAAGGCATTGTTAGCTGCCCAGCATCAAATGATGGAGAGTGGATGGTTGTCCTTGAAAGAAGGTGCCAAGTACGCTGGTGTCTCTTATAACACGTTTGTGAAGTTCCGAGAGATGGGATTACAAGTGTGTGAGATAGAAGGGATTAAGCGGGTATCACGCAAGGAGATTGACCGTTTTTTACAAGATCATAGTTTCTGATTTAATTTGATGAGGATTTGCCACTAGAATCGGTTATAATATCGCTAGAGGTAAATCCTCTCTTTAATCATTTGCCCCCGCAACTGATTCAGGAGGAATTATCATGGCAAAGAAAAAAGTATCACCCATAAAGAGTTATAAGCTGAAAAACGGTGAATTACGATATGAGTTCCCGGCTTATTTAGGTGTTGATCCGCTAACCGGAAAGCAAAAACGTACAATGAAGCGGGGCTTTAAAACACGTAAAGAAGCGGAATTAGCGTTAGCTCGTATCAAGTTAGATGTTGCTAACGGCACATACCAACAAGAACGTGCCGAAACTTATCAGGAAGTCTATGACCTGTGGGTGAAGCAATATGAAAAGACCGTTGAGGAGAGCACGTTTGTAAAAACAACAGGTATCTTCAAAAATCATATATTACCGGCTATGGGTGACTACAAGATTGAAAAGATACATGTCGATGTTTGCCAAAAGCATGTAGATGAATGGGCGGACAAGCTAAAGAAGTTTCGTATGGTAAAAGCATATGCTGCTAAGGTATTAGACTTTGCGATTAAGCGTGGCTATATACAAACAAATCCGTTTGCACATGTGGATACGCCCGCCAACGTTTCTAAGAAGTCTATTGTGGCGGATGAAGACGAAACAGAGAACTTCTATACTCGTGAGCAGCTTATTGAGTTCCTATCGTGCTTAGAGCAAGAGAGTAACTTCAAAGCATATGCCCTATTCCGATT
Source organism: Sporosarcina sp. FSL W7-1349 (assembly GCF_038003045.1). Classification (NCBI taxonomy): domain Bacteria; kingdom Bacillati; phylum Bacillota; class Bacilli; order Caryophanales; family Caryophanaceae; genus Sporosarcina; species Sporosarcina sp. FSL W7-1349. Next base: position 100,998 of record NZ_JBBOOK010000003.1, on the reverse strand, counting down.
ACTAGCCTTCAGCGGTATGCGTAAAGGTGAAGCATTGGCGCTTACATGGAACGATCTAAATTTCACTACAAATGAAATTCGTATCAATAAGGCACTTTCACGTGGTAAAGATAATCAGCTATATGTAAAATCCACTAAAACCGGCGTATCACGTGCCATCAAAATGGACGACAAAACAATGACCGTGCTAAAAGAGTGGAAGAAAAAGCAGAAGCAGGATTATTTAAAGCTTGGCTTCAATACGTTACAACCAAAGCAGCTTGTATTCAGCAATGAGCATAATGAGTATTTGCAACCTACGAAAACTCGCAAATGGATTGTACATGTGCAGAAGAAATATAGCATCGGTACAATAACTACGCATGGATTACGTCATACCCATTGTTCATTGTTATTTGAAGCGGGAGCTACTTTGAAAGAAGTGCAAGATCGTTTAGGCCATAGTGACGTTCAGACGACAATGAACATCTACGCTCATGTTACGAAGAAGGCAAAAGAAGAAGCAATATTGAAGTTTGCCAACTACATTGAGATGTAGATAAATGACTACGCTTTGACTACGTTTTTGACTACGTTCGATTGATACTATATGAAATCAGATGAAACAGGGTAAAAGAAAAAACCCTTGAATATCAAGGGTTTTGACACTGTTTGAAACTCCATGAAATTAATTTATGGAGACGGCGGGAGTCGAACCCGCGTCCAGAGGCTCCAACACTCAAGCATCTACGCGTGTAGATTGTCTATTGGGTTTCGCGCTTCCGTTTGCCGACAATCAGGGCGACTCGGAGGCGCTATCCTGGTAGTCTCTTCCGGCTGCCTCAGGAAGCGGCAGTCGTCGTATCCCACTAATAGGTGAGCCTTACAATGCCACATGGGCGATGGAACTGCAAGGCAGATTCATCAGCTTACGCTGCGAATGCTAGGTTGTTGTTTGTTTTGCCTGTTATTATAGAATGCCGTTTCTGACGGAGCCGAGCCCTCCGACGCGCAACTCAAGCTCAGACCACCCCTGTCGAATCCGTAACGTCCCCGATGGGAATGTCAGGATCTCCTCGACTTGCGAGGCACTGAACTTAACTTCTGAACCTAGTATACCTCATTTTCGGCCAAATTTCAATACTGCTGTTTGGCTTTGAAGGCGCGCTCCATCTCGCGTTTCGCCTCTTTCTTCTTCAGGTCTTCCCGCTTGTCGTAGTTCTTCTTCCCTTTTCCAATGCCGATCAGCACTTTGGCGAAGCCGTCTTTCAAGTACATCTTCAACGGGACGATGGCCATGCCCGCTTCTTTCGTCTGCCCGATGAGTGTGCTGATCTGTTTCTTATGCAGCAGCAGCTTTCTCGAACGGAGCGGGTCGTGGTTGAACCGATTTCCCTGATCATACGGGCTGATGTGCATATTGGAAATCCACGCTTCGTTGTTGCGGATGCGGACGAAGGCATCGCGCAATTGCACTTTCCCGTTCCGAATCGATTTGATTTCCGTTCCTTGAAGGACGATACCCGCTTCGATCGTTTCTTCGATAGCGAAGTCATGGTTCGCCTTTTTATTGACTGCTACGACTTTCCCTTGGCCTTTTGCCATCTCGTTCCCCCCTCTAGCATGCCGGAGGGGTGATCACCTCTCCGGCACTATTTTCTCTTTCTTGGCGCTTGCTTTTTGGACTTTTTCGCAACGCCCTCGTAAAATTTCTTCTTTTTATTGCCCAAGCCGCCTGAACCGCTCGAACCGGATTTCTTCCGATCCCGTCCATTGCCTTCAGACTTTTTGTCGCTACTACCACCACTGCCGCTTCGTTTCTTCGCGTGAATCACGGTTGGTGTCTCTTTGCGCTTGCGGTGGAACGATTGTTTCATTCCAACGATTTCGAAGTCGATGGCCTGCTCTTCCGGTTTGACCGACACGACCCGCACCGTCACTTCATCCCCGATCCGGAATTGCTTGCCGGTGTGCTCCCCAATCATGATCATTTGCCGATCATCGAATCGGTAATAGTCATCCGTCATATAGCTGACGTGGACGAGCCCTTCAATCGTATTCTCCAATTCGACGAACATGCCGAAGTTTGTCACAGAAGAAATGACGCCTTCGAACTCTTCCCCGATTTTATCTAGCATATATTGCGCTTTTTTCAATGATTCCGTATCCCGCTCCGCATCGACCGCACGGCGTTCCCGATCGGAAGTATGCTGCGCGATTTCCGGCAGCTCCGCACCCCAATGCGTCAGCGTCTGGGACGACACGTCTTTCTCAATCAAATACGTCCGGATCAACCGATGGACGATCAAGTCCGGGTACCGACGGATCGGCGCCGTGAAATGCGTATAGAATTCAGTAGACAACCCGAAATGCCCCAAGCTTTCCTCGAAGTATTTCGCTTGCTGCATTGAGCGTAGGAGCATGGTGGAAATGACCGTCTCTTCTGGCAGCCCTTCAATTGATTCGACGATTTCCTGTAATGCTCTTGGATGGACTGCATTGCCTGTTCCTTTGACGACAATTCCGAAATTCGTCAGGAACTCGAAAAAGCGCTGCAGCTTTTCCTCTTTCGGATTTTCGTGGATCCGATAGAGGAATGGCACTTGCATCCAGTGGAAATGCTCGGCAATCGTTTCATTCGCCGCCAGCATGAACTCCTCGATTAGGCGCTCGGAAACTGTACGTTCCCGGACCACGACATCGGTCGGCCAGCCGTTTTCATCGACCAAAATCTTGGATTCCTTAAAATCAAAGTCGATTGCTCCCCGATCCATCCGCTTTTGCCTTAGGATTTGGGCCAAGTCCGCCATATCGTTGAGCATCGGCACGATATGTTCGTATTTCGCAGACAGTTCCTCATCTTTTTCCTCGATGATCTGATAAACGTCCGTATACGTCATTCGTTCGTCGGAGCGGATGACACTTTCGAAAATCTCATGTTCGATCGCTTTTCCATTCCGGTCAATCGTCATCTTGGCAGTTAACGTTAGCCGGTCCACACCTGGGTTCAATGAACAAATGCCATTTGATAATTTATGCGGCAGCATCGGGATGACGCGGTCGGTCAAATAGACACTCGTGCCGCGTTCATACGCCTCGGCATCCATCGGCGAATTTTCCGTAACATAATAGCTGACGTCCGAAATGTGGACGGATAGCACGTAGTTCCCGTTTTCATCCTTGAACAGTGAAATGGCATCGTCCAAGTCTTTAGCATCCGCGCCGTCAATCGTAATCGTCAATTCATCACGGACATCCCGCCGTTTGAATAAATCGTTTTCCTGCACCGTATCCGGGATTTTATTCGCCTGGTCAATCACTTCTTGCGGGAATTCGATTTCAATCCCATGATTGTAGATAATCGACAAAATATCGACGCCAGGGTCGTTTTTATGGCCAAGGATTTGCGTGACCATCCCTGTCGCGGACTTCAGCTCATCCGGCCAATTCGTAATTTCGACGACGACTTTATGGCCGTCTACGGCACCTAAGGAATCACCTTTGCCTATGAAAATGTCCATCGGCAATTTTTTGTCATCCGGAATGACGAAACCGAAGCCTTTATTATCCTGATAGGTTCCGACAACCTTGGTCGTGCCCCGTTCCGCAATGCGGATGATCGTGCCTTCCCGCCGGTCGCCCATCTGGCTATTGGAAACTCGGACAAGGACGATATCTCCGTTCATCGCTCCGTTCACCTCATGAGGCGGAATGAAAATATCATCCATCCCTTCCGTCTCCGGCGCCACGAATCCGAATCCTTTGGCATGGCCGATAAATTTCCCGCGAACGAGATTCATCCGTTCCGGCACGCCGTAGCGGTTCGTACGGGAACGAACAATCTGGCCTTTTTGCTCCAGGTGGACGAGCATTTTCACCAATTCCTTGAATTCCGCGGCTTGCTCCATTCCCATCAATTCTTGAATTTCCTGAACCGTCAACGGTTTATAGGCATCTTCTCTCATTAAGTCCAGCAATCGTTGCTGCAATTCCATTTCAAAACTATCCAATTGCATCCCTCCTTCAATACTATAGCTTGGTCATTTCGTATATGTTTCACACGCTCCAGTCGAGCGATTCCAGAAATTCGAACAGGTCTTCATGAAGCTGTTCCTTTTCAGGGCCGAGTGTGATGACATGGCCGGACTCCTCGTACCATTTGATGTGCTTGTCAACGGATTCGGCATTTTCGTAAATGACATTTGCCGAGTCCGGATCAATCACATCGTCCTGTGTCGCCTGGACGACGAAAAGCGGTGCATAAATATGGTCGACATGATCCCGAACATCGTAAACCAATTCCCGAAGATCCGCCAAGGAAGGCATGGACTTTTGCTCCAACGCTTCGACTTCCTTTTCGATTTCTTCTTCACTTTTTCCTTCAAATCGCTTATATTCCCGCGCGTATTTCAGCACGCCTTCGTACATGAGATCGGTCGTGCGCATCGACATCGGCGCGCACATCGTGGCAATCCCTTTCACTGGCATGTTATACCCTACTTTCAGGGAAAATACGCCACCCAATGATAGGCCGATGACCGCGATTTCATCATAACCGGCATCTTTCAATTGATTGTAACCATTGACAACGTCCTGCCACCATTCGTCAGGACCGGTCTTAATCAATTCCTCCGGCGGGACGCCATGCCCTTTGTAGTGGGGAGCCAAAGATGTATAGTTTTTCCTCTCCAAAAACCGTCCAAACATCCGGACGTCCGCCGAGTTGCCCGTGAACCCATGAAGCAGCAACACAGCGCGCTTCCCTTTCTCGAAAAAGAACGGTTTCGGTATTGCGAATCTCATTCGATGCGACCTCCTACAAAAAACGCCCGACCATTCGGAAGGTCAGGCGTTTGTCATGTTATTGTCATAATGAAATTTAGAATTTAACGATGGCAATCGCCAATACGAAAAACAAAATGGATAGGACTATGGTAACCCGTTGCAACACGAGGTCCAAGCCACGCGCTTTTTGTTTTCCGAAAAGTTGTTCAGCCCCACCAGAGATGGCTCCTGAAAGACCTGCACTTTTTCCGGATTGCAATAAAACGACTGCGATCAATGCCAAAGCTACCACTACGAGCAGTGTCATCAGTATTGCGTGCATTTTGTTCCACCTCCTGAATCGAACTTCACAATACTTCTATTTTACCAAAACGGTAAGGACCTGACAACCTTTTGTGAGATTCGATGGGAAGGGGGTGAATGAATTTGTTGCGGAGCTGGGATATTCTTGGAGGAAACTCGAGTACCGGGGCATGAACTGGCGCACCTCCGAGACATATTCGTCACTTTTAAACAGATATCCGTCACTTTCATTTAATTATTCGTCACTTCTCCAAACTTATTCGTCACTTTCGGAAATTTAATCGTCACATCCAGAGATTTATTCCCGAATCAGGACTTTTATCAGGGTGAATCAAATAGGCCTCACCATTCGTTTCTTACCCCACATTACACTTTGCTTGCATTCCCCCACCATTTCCTTGCACTCCGCCACCGTTTACTTACACTCCCCACCATATTCCTTGCACTCAGCCACCATTCCCTTGCATTCAACCCTCACTTACTTGCAAATCAAGACTTTCCGCCCATAAAAAAAGCCCACCGAAGTGGACTTTTTCAACAAATTTATTTCTTCAAGTTATAGAATGATTTGATGCCCAAGTATTGTGCGGTTTCGTCCAATTGGTCTTCGATGCGGAGCAATTGGTTGTATTTCGCGACACGGTCTGTACGAGAAGGGGCACCTGTTTTGATTTGACCCGCATTCGTTGCTACCGCGATGTCCGCGATTGTCGTATCTTCGGATTCGCCGCTGCGGTGGGAGATGACTGCTGTGTAGCCCGCGCATTTCGCCATTTCGATTGCGTCGAATGTTTCGGTCAGCGTACCGATTTGGTTCACTTTGATCAAGATCGAGTTGCCGACGCCTTCTTCGATGCCGCGTGCCAGTTTTTCTGTGTTCGTTACGAACAGGTCGTCCCCGACAAGCTGGACCTTGCTACCAATGCGTTCTGTCAGCAATTTATGGCCCGCCCAGTCGTTTTCGTCCAATCCGTCTTCAATCGAGATGATCGGATATTTATTGCAAAGTTCTTCATACCAGTTGACCATTTCTTCAGAAGTGCGAATGATGCCTTCGCCTGCAAGATTGTAGTTGCCGTCTTCTTTGTTATAGAACTCGGAAGATGCGACGTCCATGGCCAAGACGACTTCTTCGCCTGGCTTGTAGCCTGCTTTTTCGATCGCTTCCAAAATTGTGGAGAGGGCTTCTTCGTTCGAAGACAAATTCGGTGCGAATCCGCCTTCATCGCCAACCGCCGTGTTCAATCCTTTTGATTGCAATACTGCTTTCAGGCTATGGAAGATTTCTGCGCCCATGCGAAGTCCGTGGCGGAAAGATTCCGCGCCGACCGGCATGATCATGAACTCTTGGATGTCGACATTGTTATCGGCATGCTCGCCGCCGTTCAAAATATTCATCATCGGCACCGGCAATTGCTTCGCATTGACGCCGCCCAAGTATTGATACAACGGCAAGTCCAAATAATCCGCCGCTGCATGTGCAACCGCCATGGATACTCCTAGGATCGCGTTCGCGCCCAATTTTCCTTTATTCGAAGTGCCGTCGAGTTCGATCAACGCTTTGTCAATCGCCACTTGGTCCAGGACGGAATAGATGTCTTCCAGCTCGTCGGCAATGACGTCGTTCACGTGCTCGACTGCTTTTAGAACACCTTTCCCAAGATAACGGTCTTTGTCGCCATCCCGCAATTCGACCGCTTCGTATTCTCCTGTGGATGCGCCGGACGGAACGATTGCTCGTCCGAATGCGCCGCTTTCCGTGATAACTTCTACTTCTACTGTCGGATTTCCGCGTGAATCCAGTACTTCTCTAGCTTGGATCATTGTAATGATTGGCATGTCATTTATCCCCTTTTAAAATAATGGTGTACCGGTCATTTCTTCCGGTTGCTCAATATCCAATAATTTCAGCATCGTCGGCGCCAAGTCGGCCAAAATGCCTTCCCGCAACTCGATATCCGGTTTCGTCACAATGACAGGCACCGGATTGGTCGTATGCGCCGTCATCGGTGCGCCATCTTGTGTCGTCACTTCGTCCGCATTTCCGTGGTCGGCTGTCACGATGGCCGTCCCGCCTTTTGCAAGCAGCGCATCGATAATTTTGCCTAGGCATTCATCGACTGTTTCGATCGCCTTGATCGTCGGTTCCAGCATGCCGCTGTGGCCGACCATATCCGGGTTGGCGAAGTTCAAGATAATGGCATCATAACGATTGGCCGCAAGCCCATCCAGCAGTGCGTCCGTCACTTCGTAAGCGCTCATTTCCGGCTTCAAGTCATATGTCGCCACTTTTGGTGAATTAATCAAAAGCCGCTCTTCCCCTTCGAAATTATCCTCTCTGCCGCCGCTCATGAAGAACGTGACGTGCGGATATTTCTCCGTCTCCGCGATGCGCAATTGCCGCAAGCCGTTTTTCGAAAGGACTTCCCCTATTGTGTTATCGAGGTTTTCATTGTTGAATACGACGTTCGCAACTACTTCATCACTATAGTGCGTGAAACTGACGAATTTCAAGTCTTCCAATTGCTTCGTTTCAAATTCGGCAAATGCCGGATCAGTGAAGGCACGGGATAGCTGGATCGCCCGGTCCGGACGGAAATTGAAGAACATGACTGCATCCCCGCTTTCCACCTTGGCAACCGGCTCTCCCAACTCCTCGATCACGAACGGCATGACGAACTCATCATGGAGTTCCCGCTCGTACGAAGCAAGAACACCGGCCGACGGAGTCGCTGCTGTTTGGGCAACTCCATCCACGATAGCACGATACGCTTTTTCGACTCGGTCCCATCGTTTGTCCCGATCCATCGCGTAATACCGTCCAGAGATAGAAGCAAACTTGCCGACCTCCAGCTCTTTCATTATGGACTCGGTCTTTTCGATATAATCCAGTGCCGTTTGCGGGCCAACATCCCGGCCGTCAAGGAACCCATGGATATAAACTTTTTCAATGCCATTCAACTTCGCCAATCGCAGCAATGCAAAAAGATGCTCATAATGGCTATGTACGCCGCCATCAGAAAGAAGGCCCATTAAATGAAGTGCCGAGCCTCGCTCTTTGACATGTGCAATGGCATCCAGCAGCGCTTCTTTATTAAAAAAGTCAGCTTCCCGGATTGACTTGTTGATGCGCGTGAGGCTCTGGTACACGATCCGTCCTGCGCCGATATTCAAATGGCCGACCTCGGAATTCCCCATTTGTCCATCGGGAAGGCCTACTGCTTCGCCGGAAGCCGTTAGCGTCGTGTGTGGATAATTACTCCACAAAATGTCGAAGTTCGGCTTGTTCGCCTGCGCGACTGCATTACCGAAATTCTCATCACGCAACCCAAAGCCATCCAAAATGATTAACGCGACAGGTCCCGTCTTACCCATTTCCGCCGACCTCCACTAGTTTCAAAAATGATGCCGGATCCAAACTTGCCCCGCCGACCAATGCCCCATCGATATGTTCCATCGATAGCAATTCGCCGATGTTCTCCGGCTTGACGCTGCCGCCGTATTGAATACGGATTTGATCCGCGACGCTTTCTCCGTACATTTCTCGGATCGTGCTGCGGATCGTGCCGCACACTTCATTGGCGTCTTGTGCGGTTGCCGTTTTCCCCGTACCAATCGCCCAGATTGGCTCGTAGGCGATGACCGCCTTTGCAGCGGACTGCGCATCGATGCCGTCGAACGCTTTTTCCACTTGGTCTGCCACCAATTGTGCCGTCTGGCCGGCCTCGCGCTGTTCGAGTGATTCTCCGACACAAACGATCGGCGTCAATTCGTTTTCGAATGCTGCTCGGACTTTCCGATTCACGGAACTGTCGGTTTCATTAAAATACTGGCGGCGCTCCGAATGGCCAAGGATGACATAGCGCACCCCGACATTCGCCAACATCGCCGGGCTCACTTCCCCAGTGAACGCTCCCTCTTTCTCTTCGTGCATCGTCTGTGCACCGATGGCCAATGGAGAAGCCAAGGTTAATCGCGATAGTTCCTCCAAGTAGAGGGATGGCGGACAAACGACCGCTTCCACGTGATCCGATTCCGAGAGATTCCCGATCACTTCCCGAATAAAGCTTTTCGCTTCCCCACTCGTCTTATACATTTTCCAATTTCCCGCAATGATCCGTTTTCGCAAATCAGCACCTCCATTCATCGATCCTGTAATGCTACTACTCCAGGGAGTTCCTTCCCTTCCATGAATTCCAACGAAGCTCCGCCGCCCGTCGATACATGGTCCATCCGATCCGCCAAGTCGAATTTTTCGACAGCCGCTGCGGAGTCTCCACCGCCAATGATCGTATAGGCCTCTGTTTCAGCCATTGCTTCCGCTACTTGTTTCGTACCGTTTGAAAATGGCTCCATTTCAAAGACGCCCATCGGTCCATTCCAGATCGCGAACTTCGAATTCCGGATGACGTCTGCGTACAATTTCGCCGTTTCCGGTCCGATATCCAGCCCCATCCATCCTTCCGGGATCGCGTCTATTGTAACAGTTTGCGTTTTCGCTTCGTTTGAAAACGAGTCCGCCACGACCGCATCGATCGGCAAGTACAGATTGACATCTTTCTCCTTCGCTTTTTCAATGAAGGATTTGGCTAGTTCGATTTTGTCTTCTTCCACGAGCGAATTGCCTGTTTCATATCCTTGCGCTTTTGTAAATGTATAGGAAAGACCGCCTCCGATAAGGAGATTGTCTGCAATATCCAATAGATTATCGATCACGCCGATTTTATCTTTCACTTTCGCGCCGCCTACGATCGCTGTGAATGGGCGGTCCGGGTTGGATAACGCCTTGCCGAGAACGTCCAGCTCCGTTTCGAGCAGGAATCCTAGCACGCCCGGTATGTAATTTGCAATGCCTGCTGTGGAGGCATGAGCACGGTGAGCAGTCCCGAATGCATCATTGACGAATACGTCCGCCAGTTTTGCAAATTCTTTCGCAAGTGCAGGATCATTTTTCTCTTCGCCTTCATTGAACCGCACATTTTCCAACAGGACAATCTCGCCGTTTTCCATCGAAGCGATTGCTTCTTCTACTGCTGTTCCGACGGATTCCTTGAGGATCTTCACCGGTTTCCCGAGCAGTTCCGCAAGTTTATTGCCCGCTGGTGCCAGGCGCATCTCTTCGACGACTTGTCCTTTCGGCCGGCCGAGATGACTCGCCAAGATGACTTTCGCTCCGTTTTCCACCATATATTCAATCGTCGGGATTGCAGCCCGGATCCGGGTATCGTCGGTCACTTCGCCATTCTCCATCGGTACATTGAAATCGACACGGCAAAATACACGTTGCCCTTCCAGCTGCATATCTTTCATCGTCTTTTTAGACATCATGAAAAATGCCCACCTCCAAGATTAATTAAAAAGAAGGACCGGGGTATCCCCGCTCCTCTTACCCATCTACTCATTATAAGCGGTTCACGTTAGAATGGCTATGTTTATCTTCATTCACCGAATTCCTTTGCTTGCAATCAACAAAGCCAGATCGACACATCGGGCGGCGTAGGCGGATTCGTTGTCGTACCAACAGACGACTTTGATGAGATTTTCCTGCAACACCATGGTCGATAAACCGTCCACTGTCGATGAAAAGGTGTTGCCATTATAATCCTTGGAGACTAAGGGCAAATCCGTGTATGACAGGATGCCTTTCATTTCATTCTCCGCCGCTTGCTGTAAAGCGCCATTGACTTCTTCCACCGACGCATTTTTGTCCAATTCCACGACAAAGTCGACGAGCGATACATTCGACGTCGGCACTCGGACGGCCATTCCATCCAACTTCCCTTTCAGTTCAGGGAGCACCTTCGCGACCGAGGCAGCGGCACCCGTTGTCGTCGGGATGATCGATTCGGCGGCGGCCCGGGCACGGCGATAATCGGAATGGGGCAAATCCAAAATCCGCTGGTCATTCGTGTAAGAGTGGACCGTCGTCATGAAGCCGCGGCGGATGCCGAACTGTTCGTGGAGCACCTTCGCGACCGGGGCAAGACAGTTCGTTGTACAGGACGCATTGGAGACAATATCATCCTTGCCGGGATCGTACGTCTCTTCATTGACTCCTAGCACGAGGGTGGTGATATCTCCTTTCGCAGGTGCCGATAATAGAACCTTCTTCGCGCCGGCCTCCAAATGTTTGCCCAACCCTTCCCGATTGCGGAACACTCCGGTGGATTCGATGACGAGATCGACGCCGAGTTCTTTCCATGGCAGCTGGGACGGATCCCGCTCGGCGAACACGCGGATCTTCTTTCCGTTGACAATCAAAGTATCTTCATCGGACTCCACATCCGCCTCGAATATCCCGTGGACGGAATCGTATTTCAGTAAATGGGCGAGCATCGCGGCATCCGTCAAATCGTTCACCGCGACCAGTTCGATGTCCTCCCGGCGCTTCACCACTTCACGCAACACCAGACGGCCGATCCGCCCAAATCCGTTGATGGCCATTTTCAAAGTCATGCCAATCCCTCCTCACTTCTTTCTTTTATAACTACCCGTAGTTTCCTGTTCTTATGTATGAAAGTGAAGATTTGGGAGTGGAGGCATGGGTGATGTAGGGTGTTGCGCAGAGTTATGGGCGCGGGGATTAGTGGTTTGAGCGCGGGATGCGAGTTATGGGCGCCGCGGGACGGGGTTTGAGCGCGGAAACCGAGTTATGAGCGCGGCGGGACGGGGTTTGAGCGCGAAAACCGAGTTATGAGCGCATGGAACGGAATATGAGCGCAAAACCCGCGTTATGAGCGCGGGATGCGAGTTATGGGCATGGCGGAGCGGCGTTTGAGCGCACAACTCAAGTTATGGTCGCTGCGAAACGCAGTATAAGCGCGAAATCCAAGTTATAAGCGCAAAGGGGTGCAAATTAAAAACACGAGTGCAATCTCTTCATTCAAATAATCCAATAATATCCATATAGCCGATGGAGCCGTACAGGGCCACTTGCCCGTCGATTTCAATTACCGGGATCATGAGCATATACTTTTCGTGGATGGCATCGTCCTGTTCGATATCGACTTCCGTCCACGTAAAGGGGTAATCGTCTTCCGCCAATTGCAGCATCCGCTTCGCGTCCTCGCAAAGCGGGCAGCCTTCTCTCGTGTAAAATGTCAACTGCATAGGTCACACCTCGTTCGGTTTAGTTCCCCTTAGTATAATCAAAAAAAGAATGGCACGCATGCATGCCATCCTTTTGGTTTACCAGCTTCGGCCGCCTCCGCCTCCACCGCCGGAACCACCGCCGCCGAATCCGCCAAACCCTCCGCCTCCAGAGCCGCCGCCTCCGAAGAAACCACCGCCGCCTCCACCGCCGAAGGATCCTGGGAAGAAGACCGGTCCTCCGCGACTCCGGCGTCCACCGGAACCGCCCGAACCACCGCCGCCTCGTCCTCCCATGAGACTGAATACAATAATTAAAATAATGATAAGGGTAACCCACGGAAAACCACCGTCCGACGAATCATATTCACCAGCCACGGTGTTCACCGGCAAGGATGCGCCGTCCAGTCCGTACTCGGCCGCAATCTCGTTATAATATGCCTTATACGCATTGACAATTGCTTGGTCGGGCTGTTCTTCATTCAAAAAAGGAACCGCCACTTCATCCATAATCCGTGTGACTTTTCCATCCGGCAAAGCCCCTTCCAGTCCATAGCCGACCGACAGTTCGAAGTGGCGGTCGCCTGCTGAATTCTTTTGGGTCGTCACGACAAATAACGCACCGTTATTGAGCTTTTTATCCCCTAATTGGAATTCCCGCAACTTCTTCACCGCATATTCCGCGACCGGTTCGTCCCCGATGCTCGGAATCGTCAATACGGCGAGCTCCGCGGACGTCGCTTCATATAACCGGATTCCGTATTGCTCCAGTTCCGCTTCCTGTTGTGGCGATAAAATATCCGCGCCGTCTTGGATCACCGGGACATTCGCTGCGGACGCCAGTCCGGGCAAGACGGTTATACTGAGCAGACACGCCGCAAGAAAGAGGCGAATGGCCCGATGGATCACTTGTTGTCATCCCCGAAATCGACTTCCGGGGCATCTTTCGCACCCGCGTCCGCTGGATAATACTCTTTTTCATCGAATCCGAAAATGGAAGCAACCAATTTCCCCGGGAACCGTTTCACTTGCCGATTATACGACGATACGACATTATTGTAGTCCATCCGTGCGACTGTGAGCCGGTTTTCCGTTCCGGCTAACTCATCCATGAGCTGGGTAAACTGTCGATCGGCTTTTAGTTCCGGATAATTTTCCACCACAACGAGCAGTCGGCTTAAAGCACCCGATAATTCATTATCCGCCGCTACCTCTTCGTCCCGGCTATTGGCTCCGGCAAGCCGGGAGCGGGCTTCTGCAATTTCAGTCAGAACCTCACTTTCATGACTCGCATACCCTTTGACCGTATTCACCAAGTTGGGAATCAAATCGAGTCGCCGCTGCAACTGGTTATCGACTTGCGCATTCGCTTGATCCACGTCTTCCTCCAAGTTGACGAATTTGTTATAACTTGGTACGAATATGATCGCGAGCACGACCAAAATAATGACAACCGTCAAAAGCGGTCCTAGCAATTTCCTCATTTCACCACTCCTCACTACCTTATGATATTAATTTACCGCTAATCCGATGCTTTAAAACTTCTCCTCACCTACTATATACTGTCTCCCAAGTCGATAGGTTTCATTTATTTTTATCCAGCGGGAGTTCAAACTCCCGCTGAATAAAAATAAAGCCTCCGGCGGATGTCACGGTTTTTTAAGGGAAGCTTTAAGGGGAAGGCAGTCTAAGTACGCGACGTCCTAAAGGTGCCTTAATTTCTGCAAAGGACGCAGAAATACGGCAAATCGAACCTTCACTGTTCGATTCGCGACGACTGCATGACCGACATCCTGTCGGCCTCAAGCTCGAAAAAATCCGGACGCAATCACGCCGAGGCGTGATTGACTTTTGATTATTTAAAAAACCGATCTCATTGGCTGAGATCGGCTTTTTCTTTATCACTTTTCGTTGTCTGTCAGTTTCATATCGCTGCGTGTGATGATATGATCGATTAGTCCATATTCTTTGGCACGTTCGGCAGTCATGAAGTTGTCACGGTCTGTGTCGCGTGCAATTACTTCGACCGGTTGGCCTGTGCGCTCGGAAAGGATCGTGTTCAATTTTTCACGCAGGAACAAGATGCGTTTTGCGGCGATTTCGATTTCCGTCGCCTGCCCTTGAGCGCCGCCCAGTGGTTGGTGGATCATGACTTCCGCGTTCGGCAACGCATACCGTTTGCCTTTCGTTCCGGCTGTAAGAAGGAAGGATCCCATGGACGCAGCCATTCCGATACAAATCGTCTGAATGTCCGGTTTGATGAACTGCATCGTATCATAAATCGCCATTCCGGCTGTGATACTTCCTCCCGGGCTGTTAATATAGATGGACACGTCTTTTTCAGGATCTTCCGCTTCCAGGAAGAGAAGTTGCGCTACAATGGAGTTCGCCACATTATCGTCGATTGCGCTCCCCAACAGGATGATCCGATCTTTTAATAAGCGGGAATAAATATCGTAAGCTCGTTCTCCCCGGTTCGTCTGTTCAATTACTGTAGGTATTAGATTCATTCCATTTCCTCCTTCAAGTTGAATAAGTGTCGGTCTGCTGAAACCACTTGCCGTTTCAACTGTACCTTCATCATACCTAGTATGGTCAACTAAGGTCAAATATAATGCCTTATGAAAGCCATGGGAACTTTCTCAAAAAAACTGTTGCAATCTCGTCGCGGCAATTGTATAATAAGATTTGTCCGCTACGAAGAGTAGCAGTGATATGCCCTCGTGGTGCAATGGATAGCACGCAAGATTCCGGTTCTTGAAATGTGGGTTCGACTCCTGCCGAGGGCGTTTTATAGTTTTCCTTGAAAATCCACGTTGGTGGATTTTTTTTATTTCTCCCATTTTCTCCGTCCAGCTGTTTATTTCGGCATATGTATTCTAGAATCCTCTTTTCCAACCGACTTCTTTGTTAGTATAGCCTATCCTCTCTGTGCTAAACTTCCTGAAACTATTTCACCCCCTTCCCTTTTGCTGAATTTTTTGCTATTGTTAGGACGTCAACACAATTACATACACATTTTGACCATTAGGGGAATCCTTGAAAAGGACTGAGAGACGAGTGCAACTCCGATACCCTTATTACCTGAACAGGTTCGGACCTGCGGAGGGAAGTGGCTTGTTTCAGTGCATCTTTGTCCATTTAGATGATCTCTAGACCACTTATCTTTCCAGGTAGGTGGTCTTTTTGTGCATAAAGGAGGTGAAAGTTTGAAACTGATTGCGGTCACCAATGATTGCCTCCCGGATCATAGACTGGCGGAAGTCCTTCTGGCAATCCAGCCTTCTGTCGATGCAGTTATTTTACGTGAAAAATCAAAAACCGATCGGGAGATGGTCCGGCTGATCGATCATCTGGTCGAGTCCGGATTCGAGCAGCAGAAACTGATTGTCCACGGACGCGTCGATATCGCTCTTGCTTGCGGGATCGGACGGGTGCAAATACCGGGCCACGGGATTCCGCCTGCTTTGATTAAAAACAAGATACCCGAGCTTTCCCTCGGCAAGTCCGTCCATTCGTACAATGAAGCGATCTCGGCCAGTGAAGATGGCGCGGATTGGGTTCTGTACGGCCATCTGTTTGAAACCCGCTCAAAGGAAGGGCTTTCGGCTCGCGGCACTGTGGAATTGAGCAAAATCATTGCCGATCTGCCTATACCAACTTATGCAATCGGTGGAATCCAGCCTAGCCATCTTAAGGAATTGGCCCGGTTAGGCGTTGCGGGGATCGCCATCATGTCTTCTATTTTCGACAGCGACCATCCAGGGCAAGCCATCCGCAAGTATCGTCAGGAACTTGAATATGTGAGGAATTGAGGAGGCGTTCTAAATTGAAGAAGATCGATGTGAACGGGGTGGGGCGGTCGATTCCGAAAGAGGTCGGGGATGTCTATCAGCTGCTGCACCATCTCGGACTGGAAAACCGTATTTTAATTGTGGAATTGAACAGGCAGATTTTGAATAAAGAGGCGTATGATCACCCGATTCGGGACAAGGATCAGATTGAAATCATTCATTTCGTAGGAGGCGGCTAAGCATGTTGAAGATCGGAAATAAAACTTTCAAATCCCGCTTATTGCTCGGGACCGGGAAATATCCTTCATTCGAAATTCAGAAGGAAGCGGTATGTGTATCGGAGGCAGAAATTCTTACATTTGCGGTTCGACGAATGAACCTGTTTGAACCTTCGCAACCGAATTTCCTGGAACAGCTCGATTTGTCGAAGTATACGCTCCTACCGAATACCGCGGGGGCAAAAACGGCAGAGGAAGCGGTGCGCATTGCCCAGCTGGCGAAAGCCTCAGGTCTCTGCGACATGGTGAAAGTCGAAATCATCGGCTGCGATCGCTCATTACTGCCCGATCCGGTTGAAACGTTGCGGGCGACTGAAATGCTGTTGGAGGAAGGTTTCATCGTATTGCCCTACACTTCGGATGATGTCGTCCTCGCAAGACGACTAGGTGAAATGGGAGTGCATGCCATTATGCCGGGCGGCGCACCGATCGGTTCGGGGCGAGGCATCCTCAATCCATTGAATTTGTCATTCATTATCGAGCAGGCGGAGGTGCCGGTCATTATTGATGCAGGCGTCGGTTCTCCGAAGGATGCGGCATTCGCCATGGAATTGGGCGCGGATGGCGTCCTGTTGAACACGGCGGTGTCTGCCGCCCAAGACCCGGTCAAGATGGCGGAGGCGATGAAACTGGCAATCGAAGCCGGACGGTTAGGCTACGAGGCGGGACGGATGCCGGAGCGCGATTATGCCGTCGCCAGCAGTCCGATGGAAGGGCTCTTGCCAAATTGAACGGGAAATATTCGCGTCAGGAACTCTTTGCTCCGATTGGCGAAGAAGGCCAGCGCAAAATTCGGAGTGCCAAAGTGTTCGTCATGGGGGCCGGCGCGCTCGGCTCCTCCAGTGCCGAAATGCTGGTCCGGGCGGGCGTCGGCCAGCTGACCATCGTCGATCGGGACATTATCGAGTGGACGAACCTCCATCGACAACAACTTTATACCGAGCAAGATGTCATTGATCAGCTGCCGAAAGCGGTGGCCGCTGAAAAACGGTTGGCCGCCATTAATGGAGACGTGCAAATCGATGGAATCGTGGCAGACGTCACACCTGAAAATGCCGAAGACTTGATTACGGGCCATGATGTAGTCATCGATGGCACGGACAATATCGAAATCCGCCTGCTCCTCAACGATGCGGCAATGAAAGCTGGCATTCCCTATTTCATGGGTGCCTGCGTCGGAAGTTACGGACTGTCTTTCCCGATTGGCTTGGAGGATGGCCAGCCTTGTCTGCATTGCCTGCTGGACACACTGCCCTCGCAGATGATGACCTGTGATACGGTCGGCGTCATCAGCCCAGTTGTCGTTACGACCGCGGCCCGGCAAGTGGCGGATGTCTTGAAATATTTAACCGGCGCTTCATTCACGCCGAGATTGGAATCGGCTGATCTGTGGACCGGAGAGCGCTCGACGATTGATGTCCGAACATTGAAAAAGGGGGATTGTCCCAGTTGTTCGGAGCGTAGAACGTATCCTTTTCTGGACAAGAGCGCATCCGTCCGAACGGCGGTCCTCTGCGGGCGCGACACTGTCCAGCTGACCTATCCGGCGACCCGACCCTTTGAATTGCAAGCCATCGCGGAATCCATTGCAGGAACCGTCAAGGACCTGAAACGCAATCCCCATCTGGCCGTCTGCCGGTTTGACGGCCACCGGATCGTTCTATTTCGCGATGGGCGCATCCTGATTCACGGAACGAAAGATATCCCGACCGCCAAGCGGATTGTTACTTCGTTATTGGGATGACGGGCAGGTGGAGGGAGAATCCCTTCACCTGTTTTTTTAGGGAATGAGGTGAGATGGAGTGTTTGAGGTAGGTGGAGCTAAGTTATCAACGGTTGTGGCGTGTTATCAGTGCTGGACAAGGGTTATCAGCAGTTGTCATGAGTTATCAGCACTCCACCCAAGTTATCAGCAGTTGTCACGAATTATCAGCACTCCACCCAAGTTATCAGCAGTTGCCACGAGTTTTCAGCGCTCCACCAAAGTTATCAGCAGTTGCCACGAGTTTTCAGCGCTCCACCAAAGTTATCAGCAGTTGCCACGAGTTTTCAGCACTCCACGCGAATTATCAGCAGTTGTCACTAGTTATCGGCACTCCACCCAAGTTAGCAGCGGTTGTCACTAGTTATCAGCGCTCCACCCAAGTTATCAGCAGTTGTCACTAGTTATCAGCACCCCACGTAAGTTATCAGCAGTTGCCACGAGTTATCAGCACCCCACGTAAGTTATCAGCAGTTGCCACGAGTTATCAGCACTCCACCCAAGTTATCAGCAGTTGCCACGAGTTATCAGCACTCCACCCAAGTTATCAGCAGTTGCCACGAGTTATCAGCACTCCTCGCGAATTATCAGCGGTCGTCACGAATTATCAGCGCACCTCGCGGAGTATCAGCAGTTTGCCACTTTCCCAAAACAAAAACCGTTCCCTAGTAAACAACAACGGTAACGGTTTCGGTTTCTTTTAGTTTTCATTTTCCACGAGGGCGACGAGGGCATCCAATGCCTGTTCCTCATCGACTCCTTCGGCAATCAAAGTAATGGTCGTATTGCGGGAGATGGCGAGGCTCATGATCCCCATGATACTTTTCGCATTCACCTGACGTTCTTCCTTTTTCAAGAAAATGTCCGATATGTAGCGATTTGCCTCTTGCACGAATTGGGCCGCTTGCCGCGCCTGCAATCCCGTTTTCATTTTCACTTCAACTGTCCGTTCCGCCATAACTGGACCAACTCCTCTCATTTTTGACAGCTTCTCTTCCATTATACTCCGGTACCTCTTGTGACAGAGTCCGCCGGCTGACTCAAGCACCACGCCCCTGCACTACGCGTCCGGGTCGGATTATACGCTGCCAATTCCCCCGTTCCGGAGATTTTCCGCAATTTCTTCAATTTTTCGCAGCCGGTGGTTGACACCGGATTTACTCACTTTTCCGCCGGATACCAATTCGCCTAATTCTTTCAGCGTAATGTCTTGATTTTCCACACGAAGCCGGGCGATTTCTTGTAGACGGTCAGGCAACTGATCCAAACCGATCGTATTTTGAATGAACTTGATATTCTCCACTTGCCGCTGGGCCGCTCCGATCGTCTTGTTCAAATTGGCCGTCTCGCAATTGACAAGTCGATTGACACTGTTGCGCATATCCCGTACGATGCGGACGTCCTCGAATTTCATCAACGAGACATGGGCTCCTACAATGCTAAGGAAATCCGATATTTTCTCGGCTTCCTTCAAGTAGGCGATATACCCTTTTTTCCGCTCAATCGACTTTGCATTCAGATGGAATTTGTTCATTAATTTGACCAGCGACTCACTATGCTCTTTGTAAATCGACGAAATTTCAAGATGGTACGAGGAAGTCTCGGGATTATTGATCGAGCCTCCCGCCAAAAAGGCGCCTCGTAAATAGGCACGCTGGCAGCATTTCTTTTGAATCAAGGATTTCGGGATTTCATTTTCAAATTGAAACGTTCCTTTTACAATCTGCAAGTCTTCGAGCAGTGCCTTTGCCCCATCACGGACCCGGCAAATATACACATTGTTCTTTTTCAACCGCATTTTTTTCCGGACGAGCAGCTCGACTTTATAAGGATATAACCTTCTCAAATTCGTGTAAAGTCTTCTTGCAATTGCAGCGTTCTCCGTCTGGACATCCAAGCTCAGCTGCTTATTGGAAAACGACAACGCCCCGTTCATCCGAATGAAAGCGGCCACTTCCGATTTCACACAACAATCATCCGATTCAATCTGCGTCAACTCTTTCTTTGTTTCTGAAGCAAAAGACATGATGCTCCCCCCTTTCCGGCGATAATCACGTCTAATCCGATTCTATCCCGTTTTCTCTATATATTCCATTAGCCAATCGGCCACTTTCTGTGCATCGTGGAAAACACTTTCCCCCTTGACGATTGCAATATCCTTCACGACGATGTCTGGCACCAGCTTTCGCAGAGCTTCTAAATCAATTTCGACAGGCCAGGAGGCTTCCCCTTTCACTTGCTTCGAAAAATCTAAACCATTCAGCAAGACAGTATCGATAAACGGCTGTCCCGTATGGGCATATAATGCCTGCACATGCTCAGAAGCCGTATACCGATAGGTTTCGCCCGCTTGGGTGCTCAGATTGCTAATATACACCTTTTTAGCCCTCGATGACAAGACTGCATCCCGGATTGCCTGGACGAGCAATGTCGGCAAGATGCTCGTGTACAGACTTCCCGGACCGACGACGATCAAATCCGCTGCTTGGATCATCTCAAGCGTCTTGGTCAATGGCGCCACTTCCTGGGGTGATAGGTACACTTTCCTTATTTTACGGCCATACACCGGGATTTTAGACTCGCCCGTCACAATTGTGCCATCCTCCAGTTCAGCATGCAAGGTAATCCTCTGATTGGCCGCAGGAAGCACTCTTCCTTTAATATTCAGCACCCGGCTCATTTTCTCGACGGCACTGGCAAAATCCCCTGTGATATCGGTAAGCGCGGCTAACATCAAGTTTCCAAGCGAATGTCCTTTCAACCCTTCCGCCGTTTGGAAGCGGTACTGGAACATTTGCTCAATGAGCGGTTCCACATCTGAAAGCGCTGCCATCACGTTTCGGATATCCCCAGGTGGCGGAATGTCATATTGATCCAATAATCTGCCGGAGCTGCCTCCGTCATCCGCCACAGTCACGACAGCAGTCAGATCGACGGGATGGCGTTTCAGGCCGCGGAGCAATGTCGATAATCCGGTCCCGCCTCCGAATACGACAATCCTTTTCCCGATATCAGTTGGGAACATGGCGTCATCCCTTTCTCTTTTCTATATCGCGATGTGTAATGAGGGTGCGGTATTCGTTTTCGTAACGCCCGCCGAAATATTGCGCGAGGGTCACCGACCGATGCTGGCCGCCTGTACAGCCGAACGCAATGACCACTTGCGACTTCCCTTCATTCTTATATTGCGGAATTAAAAACTTGAACAGATCGGACAGCTTTTCAATTAGCATCTGGGTATCGCCCCATTTCAGGACATAGTCCGATACCTCTTTTTCCAGACCGGTTTTCGGCTTTAACTCTTGGATATAGAAAGGATTGGGCAAGAATCGCACGTCAAAGACGACGTCCGCATCGATCGGCATCCCGTGCTTGAATCCAAAGGAAATGAAGTTCACCGTAAACCCCGGTTCGCCTTTCTTCGAGAACTCCGAAATAATCTTCTCCCGCAACTCTCTCGGTTTCAATGTAGACGTATTATAAATTGACCGAGCCCGGCCTTTCATCTCGGATAATAAAAGCCGTTCTTTTCGGATGCCTTCCAGCGGGAGCCCGCCTTCCGACAACGGATGGGATCTTCTCGTCTCTTTATAGCGACGGACGAGCGTTTCATCGTCGGCGTCCAAGAACAGGATTTGAGAAGAGACGCCTTCCATTAGCAGCAGCTCATCCAACGCGCCGATGAGGGAGTCGAACAAGTCACCGCCCCGTGTGTCCATGACCGCCGCAATCCGGCGCATCCGGTTTTCTGATTTCATCATCAAATCCAGAAACGTCACCAACAGCTCGGGAGGCAAATTATCGATGCAATAAAACCCTAGATCCTCGAAGCTTTGCATCGCTACCGTCTTCCCGGCTCCTGACATTCCCGTAATGATTACCAATTCCATTTCGCTCTGCGGCATTTCATTTTCCGTCATTCTGTACCCTCCACTGATTTCTGCATTCTTTCGTTCAGTAATTCAAATTGCTCGGTATAATGGAACGTACCATATTGCATTCCTTGCTCCGACACTGCAAACAGGAGATTCGTCCGATCCCCTTCCGCCATCGGCAACGTCCGCAGACTCTCCACCGGATGCCACTCCAGGATGCCTTCCCGATTCGTTTCATAAGGCGTGCCAATCAGATCGCGGGCGATGAATGTAAAGAGCATCCACTCATCGGCCGGATTGCCGGACTCGTCGTGGATCACCATCGTGTAGGCCCCTTTCAGGTGAGGTTCTACAGGCACGGCTCCCGTCTCTTCCGAAAATTCTCGCACAGCCGCCTCGTAAATGGACTCCCCCGCATCCAACTTTCCACCGGGGGCTACATACCAGCCGCGGCGTGGTTTTTTCAATAGTAAAACTTGGCCGTCTTTCAGGACAAGTAAATTTGCAATCCTCTGCATGTATCCATCCCCACTTTTCTTGCGCTTAGTATTATTATACAACGGAATACATTAAAAAGATAAGAACAACGGCGCCGGGCTCCCAAACGTTAATTCAACATCCCCTAAAATCATATCTCTCCTTCCCTAAGGATAGACATAAAAAGAAGGCCATCCTCCGGAGAACCGAAAGATAGCCTTGAAGGTATTTCTATATCAAAAGGGGGGTCAATTGATACTCTTACTATATCCTTTTCGTGTTGCATTACTGTTACAACCACATTAAGGATATATTAAATACTTCCTTGTCCCGTCACTTTGCTTCTGAAGCTGTTTTTTCTTTCACTTCTTCCACGTATTTCTGGACCGCTTGGGCGGCGATACTTCCGTCGCCTGTTGCCGTCACAATTTGGCGCAATAATTTTTCACGGACGTCGCCTGCCGCATAAATGCCCGGTACGGCTGTTTCCATGATTTCATTTGTCTCAATATAGCCATTTGCATCAAGGATCCCTAAATCGGAGAACGGAGCTGTCAATGGATCCATTCCGATATAGACGAACATCCCATCTGTCTCGAATTCCTGCTCGGACCCGTCCACCGTGGAAACGAGTGTGACGGAACCGATTTTCCCGTCCTTTTCATTCACTTTCTTGACGGTCGAGTTCCAGATGAAATCAATTTTTTCATTAGCAAACGCGCGGTCTTGTAAGATTTTTTGGGCACGCAATTCATCGCGTCGGTGAATGATCGTCACCTTGTTCGCAAATCGAGTCAAGTAGGCGCCTTCTTCGACCGCAGAGTCGCCGCCGCCGATGACGATGATCTCTTTGTTCCGGAAGAATGCTCCGTCACAGACTGCACAGTAGCTTACGCCGCGTCCAGTTAATTCGGATTCTCCTGGAATTCCCATTTTTCTATATTCTGCTCCGGTTGTGATGATGATCGCATGGGCTTTATATTCCGTATCTCCCACTTTGACGGTTTTATAAACGTCTCCGTCGATCACTTCCGTCACATCACCATAGGCATATTCCGCACCGAATTTCTTCGCATGTTCGAACATTTTCGTCGAAAGGTCGGGTCCTAAAATATGTTCAAATCCAGGGTAGTTTTCGATATCTTCTGTGTTTGCCATTTGGCCGCCCGGCATTCCTCGCTCCAACATCAGTGTTGAAAGGTTTGCTCGGGATGTATATACTGCCGCTGTCATCCCCGCAGGGCCGGCTCCAATAATAATAACATCATATGTTTTCTCGGTTGCCATGTGAATTCCTCCTCCACATCTTCTACACCACAAATCGTAAAGTATTCCGGGTTCCCCTTCAACTTTTATGCCTGATGGGAGTAGTTCGATGGGTCGATTTATGAGTCGAAAATAGGTAAGAATTCAATGAGCTGGCCGACGTATTTCGTTAAAGTCGGGACCGAAATTCCATATTTTTGTGCAAGCGCCTTCTTTGTCACATCCGTATATCTCGAGGACTGGAACATATAATCTGCCGCTGCTGCCAATGCAGGAGGATTGGCGAACGGATAGGATTTATTCAGAGCTGATTCGCAAAGGGCAAACCACATTTGGAACAGATGCGTCCCTTGCTTGTTCAATGGTCGGTATTCCTCATATAGCAGGTCGGTCGTCTCGAGAGCCCGCAGGAATGACTCGTCCAGCTCATCGACCGGGACGAGGTCATAGTCCAAACTGGTCGCCAAGAAAAGCCGCTCCATCTCGCTTAGTTCAGAGACATTGATGTAGGACGGATGCGAAATGATTTCCTGCTTATGCCCCGACTTGCCGAGCAAATAAAAACCAAACATCCGCTCACTGCGGTAACCGTTCTGGATTTTGCCCAATAAAAACCCGCGGTCCTGTTCGTAGGAATCCGGAGGAATATCGCTTTGGACATCGCGCCACGGTTCATATCCCGCTTTGGTCGGATCAATTTCGACCAGTTTGGCATAGGCTTCCTTCGCCACTGCCTCATGCCCCGAAAAATACGCTGAATGGGATAGCCAGAAATAATATCCCGCATCCCCGTCGAATCCCCGTTTTTGCAGGCTGCGCAACCAGTGGTACGCCTCTTTATGCCTGCCAATCAAAGCGAAAGTGGCGCCCAATTTATAGCGGTGCTCAAATTGGTACGGTTTGATTTTCAGAAGAAGTTCCAGCAGAGATTCCAATTCTTCCTCTTTTTTCTCATAGTAATAGAACACAGCGAGATTACAAAGTGCGTGGATATTCCCTTTATTGCGCTCCAGCACCTCATGCAGAAGGCTGCGGGCCATCTCCGTCTCACCGATATAGAAATAAGCGAGCGCCAAATTATTATAAGCCGCCCAGAAATCGGGATAATCCACGATGATGGACTCCAAATGGTGTACCGCCGCTTTGAAATCGCCGGCTTCCATTAGACGCCGCGCCTTCTCCTGAAGGAAATACACTTCCCCGTCCGGCATTTCCTCCTCATCGTAAAAGGCTTCCTCCTGCTCCGCAAAATCAATGATTTCCATCGCTTCGTCCGCAAAGACGCCATCGGGGAGCAAAGAGATATACTGTTCCGCATATTTCTTGGCATCGCGCAACAAACCGAGGTGCGCATGGACTTCAGCCAAGTAAAAGATGACCTCTTCTTCAGAGGAGTCAAGTGCGTGAGCTTTCATCAGATGCTCATGCGCTTCATCAAAACGCCCCTCTTCCATCAGGAGGACACCGTATTGCATTAAGATCAACGGGTCTTCAGGACTCAGCTCTGTCGCCCGCATCAAATATTTGCGTGCATCGTCAAAACGGTCCCGCTGCATCGCTTGAATCGCTTTATGATAATAAAATTCACCGTCTGGAATGAAAGAGATCACTTTCTTGTCATGTATCTTGCGTTTTTTATCCAATCATGAACCCCCGAAAAAATAAGAAGGAACGTCCGATACGTCCCTTCTCGTACTTCTCCCCATTATATCATATCTTTCACTTTGCGATATCAAATTACTGTACCTCGAGATAGCTATCTTTTTGACGCTTTTCCATTTCTTCCTTTGTAAAAATAACTCTGGCTGGATTTCCTCCGGCGAAGGCACCCGGGGGAATGTCGCTGTTCACCAAGGAGGCGGCCGATACGATGGCCCCGTCCCCGATTTCAACTCCCGGAAGGATCGTCGTGTTCGCTCCGATCAGTACGTTATCGCCGATGACAACATCGCCGATCCGGTACTCTTCGATCAAGTATTCATGGGCGAGGATAGTCGTGTTGAACCCGATAATGGAGTTGTCCCCGACCCGGATGCGTTCCGGGAACATGACATCCGGAAAGACCATAAGGGCGAACGATGTTTTCCGCCCGACCTTCATTCCCAGAAAGGTACGGTACAAGAAATTCTTGACCGACATGAAGGGTGTATATCTGGCCAGTTGGATGATGATGAAATTCTTCGCCACTTTCAAAAAGGGCACCGTTTTATAAATATGCCAGAGGGAATTCGCCCCGTTTTTCGCCGGATGCCTTTCCGTCCGCCTCACGCTTGCTCTCCTTGTACAATATCCTGCAAATCGGAGAGATGCTGCAACATATAATCCGGATTCAACGATTGCAGGAAGGCTTCCCCTTTGATGGACCAGCCGACACCCGCAGTCCGGACGCCGGCATTCTTCCCGCCTTCAATATCATGGCTATTATCGCCTATCATGAGTGCTTCCTCAATCGTCGAGCCCAATTTCGAAAGCGCCAAAAGGATCGGCTCGGGATCGGGCTTCGGATGCGTCACATCATCCAATCCGACAATCACATCGAAAATCCCTTCCGCATCCAACAGCCTTAAACCTCTCAAAATCGTTTCATTGCGTTTCGTCGAGACGATGGCCATCTTCACGCCTAATGTCTTCAATTGTTTCAACGATTCCGATATACCATCGAATTCCCTGGCCAGTTCGTCGTGCATCAGATGGTTCCATTCCCGATATTCGGCGACCATCTCCTCAGCATCTTCCGGATCGATCGTGTTGAATGAATCAATCAGCGGCGGACCGAGGAAATGAAGGATATCCTCCCTCGTGAATTTCCCGGGAAAACGTCCGTTCAACACATGTTGGAACGACCCGATGATGAGTTCATTCGTATCGAGAAGCGTCCCGTCAAAATCGAATAATAACGTAGTAATCGGCTTAGCCATCCGTCACCGGCACCTCCTTCTTCTGTTGCTCGTTCCTCTTCCACACAGCCGCGACCGCAATTGTCAAGACAAAGGCCGTAATCAGCCGGATGACCAAAAGCGGCAAAACCGGTATGCCAAGTGGGACGAACAGCAATGTATCTTCAATGACAGCATGGCAGGCGACAAGGAATATAAACGCCAGCGTCGCATCTTTTTTGCTGACCCCATCCTCCTGTACCGCCTGAATCATAATACCCGCCCCGAATGCGAGTCCGATAACCAAACCCGCGACAAGAGTCATGGAAGCATTCGGTTGGACCCCAATCACTTTCGTGAAAGGCGCCAGCTTATCCGAGAATTTCTGCAAGTAGTTCCGATCTTTCAAATATTGGACGATGACCATCAATGGAATGACAATCAGAGCAAGCTGCAATATACCGAACGATGCTTTTTGAACCCCCAGCAGAATAATCTCCAGCCAGCCTTCCGGAAGGCTCTCAGCTTTAGGCATTATGCCATACTTCGCTGTCTCTCCTCCGCCTTGCCACACCAAGTTAATGACAATCCCCGAAAGGGCCGCCAATCCATAACGAACAACGAGCACCACCCACAGCTTGACGCCGACTTTCAGGGCAACTCCTGTTTCAATGAAAATGTTATGCGCAAAGGAAAGCATGACAGCAATGATGAATACTTCTTTCACCGTTAATTCCAAGGACAGGATTCCCGCAATCCCGGCATACAAATTCAGCGCATTCCCGAGCACTAGCGGGATTGCCGCTTCCCCGCTCAACCCGAAGAGCCCCATAACAGGGGAAATTAATTGAATGATCCATGGCAACACAGGTGTATGTTGTAAAATAACGACGAGGATGGTGATTGGAAAGATGATCTTCCCGAGCGACCACGTCGTTTGCAGGCCGACTTTCAAACCTTTTTTAACTGTTTCCACACGACATTCCCCTCATTGATCTTTATAATGGACATCGATTTTTTTAACATATCTTCTTGTAATGAATAAGATAAGAGCCACGACAATCGCGATGACGGAAACGAGCTGCGCCGCCCGCAATTCACCGATCACATAAAGACTATCCGTCCGCATGCCTTCGATGAAGAATCGACCCGCTGAATACCAGACGAGGTAAAATAAAAACATTTCCCCGCGTTTCAAATTCACACGCCGCAGCAAAATCAAAATGATCAACCCGACGACATTCCACATCGATTCATAGAGGAATGTCGGATGATGCGTAACTCCTTCCACGTTCATCTGGTTCATGATCCAATCAGGAATGATCGTCGTTTCCAAGAACTTCTCCGAAACGGGGCCTCCGTAGGCCTCCTGGTTCATGAAATTCCCCCAACGGCCGATGATCTGGCCGATGAGAAGGCCGGGAGCTGCAATATCCACCACTTTCCAAAAGGAAACGCCCCGTTTTTTCGTATAGAAATACGTCGTGAGGAACGCACCGATCAATGCTCCATGGATAGCGATGCCGCCTTCCCAAATTTCGATGATTTGGGATGGGTGGTCTTTATAATAATCCCAAGAAAAGATAACGTAATAGATCCGCGCACAAAGGATGGAGATCGGCACCGCCCAAATGAGCAGATCGGTCAAGAAATCCTTATGCATCCCGCGTTTCACCATTTCACGCTGCACGACCAGATAGGCAAGAATAATGCCGGAGACAATCAAAATGCCGTACCAACGAACCGGAAAAGGTCCAAGATTAAAAGCGACTGGGTTGATTTCAAGTAGACTGAACATAAATTATTCGTTCCCCTCTTCCAAATCCGATTGGTGCCCGATGGCCGCATCCAACCGTTCCGAAAACTGCTCTGCCGCATTGACCCCAAGCCGCTTCATCCGGTGATTCATGGCAGCCACCTCGATAATGACCGATAAATTTCGTCCCGGTCGGACTGGTACCGTCATTTTAATCACCTCGGAATCCATGATCTTCATTTTCTCATCTTCGATTCCCAATCGATCATAGGTTTTTTCCGGATTCCAAATCTCCAGATCGATGACGATCAAGATCCGCTTGTCGATTCGAACGGAACCTGCGCCGAATAAGGTCATCATATCGATGATGCCGACGCCCCGGATTTCCAGCATATGTTCCAGTAATTTAGGGGCATTGCCGATCAATACGTTTTTAGACACTTCCCGGATTTCCACCAAATCGTCCGCAACTAAACGATGACCCCGTTTCACCAATTCCAAGGCAGTCTCGCTTTTTCCGACCCCGCTTTTCCCGGTAATCAAAATGCCGACGCCATATACATCGACGAGCACGCCGTGCAACGCAATCATCGGAGCCAACCGGCCTTCCAAATAATTCGTCAACATGCCCGCAAATTTCGTCGTTGGGGTGTCCGTCTGCAAAACAGGAATCCCCACACGTCCTGCAGAGACCCTTAATTCTTCCGGCACCTCGACGCCATGTGCCACGACGAATGCCGGCGTTTCAGGGGAACAAAGGCGATTCATCCGATCCATCCGCTCCTCATCCGACAAACCGGCAAAAAAGTACAACTCCGTCTTCCCTAAAACCTGAATCCGCTCTGCATTATAAAAATCGAAAAAACCGGCCATCTCCAGGCCGGGCCGAGAAATATCACTAGTTGTGACCCGCTTGTAGATGTTCTCCTCCGCAGCGCTCACAGTCAAGCCGAAACGGTCGACGACATCCTTTACTGTTATAGATGACATGGGATCCCACTCCTCCCCTTTTCCCTAATTTCTCAAACATCTACGAACCATTTTACCACGTATGGAATTCGAATGAAAAGATTCGTCCGGGAGAAATGGAGTGGGAGAATGGAACGGAGTGGCATAACACTGGAGGAAACTGTCCTTAAATCACGGAATAGGCGAATTTTTTTGCTCATCTGGTGATGCATTCGGACAGGCTGAAAACCTTTCTGGATTGCTGATAACTTCACTGGACTGCCGATTACTTCACGCTACTGCTGATAACTCCGCACAATCGCTGATAACTCCGCGCAACCGCTGATAACTCCAACCAACTGCCGATAACTCCGCACTACCGCTGATAACTCCGCACTACCGCTGATAACTTCACTCAACCGCTGATAACTCCGCGCAACCGCTGATAATTTCACCCAACCGCTGATAACTTCGCTCAACTGCCGATAACTCCGCACTACCGCTGATAACATCACTCAACTGCTGATAACTCCGCGCAACCGCTGATAACTTCACACAACCGCTGATAACTTCAATCAACCGCTGATAACTTCACACAACTCCCAATAGCTTCACTCAACCGCTGATAACTTCGCTCAACTGCCGATAACTCCGCACTACCGCTGATAACTTCACTCAACTGCTGATAACTCCGCGCAACCGCTGATAACTTCACACAACCGCTGATAACTTCACACAACCGCTGATAACTTCACACAACCGCTGATAACTTCACACAACCGCTGATAACTTCACACAACTCCCAATAGCTTCACTCAACCGCTGATAACTTCACTCAACCGCTGATAACTTCACTCAACCGCTGATAACTCCCAAATCCCCAATAAACAAAAAAAGCGGAGGGAGGAATCCAAGGATTCCCCCTCCACTCTTCGTTTAATTCTGAAACAACCGTCTTATTTATGATTGGCGTTATAGCACACAAGGACAGATCCAGTCTTCGCTTCGCCCGTAATATGGAGCGGGTTGGAAGTGTCGATGCTTTCTTTCCTGAAACGGATGGATCTGTGGAATAGCTGTTCCTGTTCGGCAATTCGGTCGATGTCATCTAGTTGCAAATCCAGACGTCCCATATTGGAAGTAACCTCTCCACTTAAAGCTACATTCGACGGGATGTAGATTTCGATGGAACCGCTCATCGACTTGACATCGATTCTTTCGGCTTCGCTATCCGTTGTCGTTACGACGACATGACCGTTGAGCGATTGGGCTTCCACATCTTTCAGCGCCCCATCGATGTAGACGCGGCCATTCAAAGTCTCGGCTTCGAGTTTTCGTCCCGATACGCCGCTCAGATGGATCGAGCCGTTGGCAGTCTCCAACTCAGCTTCCTGGAATTCCAGGCCGGAAACTTCCACTTTTCCGTTTCCTGTTTTGATTCGTAGTTTTTCGGCATTAAGATCTTGCAAACTGAAGGAACCGTTCAGCAATTTTGCGGTCACAGCCTCATATTCAGCCGCCGGGACTTGCAATCCGACATTGACTTGTGTCATTTTCATGTCACTCATGATCCGCAGCTTGCCATGATCATTGAGGAAAATCAGTTTTTCGAGGAAATCCCGTTTTGCCGCTTCCTCGGAATCGCTATTGTATGTCCTCACATGAAACACCGCTTGCACCTCATCCGTCTCGCTGCGGGTCACCGTCACTTTTCCATTGTCGATGTCGAAGACGATTTCCTTGATACCCGTCGCCGGCATATTCATGGCATGGGTAAACGTAACTGCATTTCCGAACGGCACATCAAAATCAAAGGATTTGACTTTTTGCACAGCTGTTTGCATAAACTGCATGAATCGGTCGCTGACATTCGTAAAGTCTCTTTTTAAATCTTCCAGGAAATCATCTGCTGTATGTTGTCCTCTCCGATTTCCCCCGCTTTTCCGTTCTTCGGAATGTGACGGCTCCTCGGTACGTGCAGCCTGCCCGTCCTCTTGATCCTCAGCCGGCTTCGTCTGATGTTGAGATGGTCCCAATTTTTCTAGAAGTGTCAGTGCCTCGTCCGTCGTGATCGTTCCGTTTTCCAGCATAGCCAAAATACGTTTCCGTTCATTTTGCATGATTACGCCTCCTAGTCAGTGTGTGTCGCTTGGAAATTATTTATCTCCATTATCCATATATACGAATCGATAGACTAAAGGTTTCATTCCGCGGCTTTTTCTGCTTCTTCCATAATGTCATTCATTCGCTCCCGATCCCGTTCGAGAATCGGTCTTAAATAGCGGCCTGTATAGGATTGTTCCACTTCCGTCACCATCTCGGGTGTGCCTGTCGCGATAATTTGGCCGCCCTTATCTCCGCCTTCCGGACCTAGGTCGATAATATGATCGACCGTTTTAATGACATCGAGATTATGCTCGATGACGAGGACCGTATTCCCCGTATCGACCAGCCGTTGCAAGACAGTCAGAAGCTTCGCAATGTCATGGACATGAAGCCCCGTTGTCGGCTCGTCCAGAATATAGAATGACTTCCCATTGGAGCGCTTATGCAGCTCGGATGCCAATTTCACCCGCTGCGCCTCTCCTCCCGACAAAGTGGTTGCCGGCTGGCCCAGTTGTACGTAGCCAAGGCCGACATCGACAATCGTTTGGAGTTTGCGGCTGATTTTCGGGATGTTCTCAAAAAATTGAAGCGCATCCTCCACAGTCATCGCCAAGACATCCGCAATATTCTTCCCTTTATATGTGACTTCTAACGTTTCGCGATTATATCGTTTTCCGTGGCATACTTCACATGGGACATAGACGTCCGGCAAGAAGTGCATTTCAATCTTGATGATGCCATCCCCTCGGCAAGCTTCACAGCGGCCGCCTTTCACGTTGAAGCTGAATCTCCCTTTCTTGTAGCCGCGCACTTTCGCTTCGTTGGTTGCTGCGTAGACATCACGGATATCATCAAAGACCCCCGTATATGTTGCCGGGTTTGATCGCGGCGTCCTGCCGATCGGCGACTGGTCGATGTCGATGACTTTCTCCAACTCCTCAATGCCCGTGACCGACTCGTATTGGCCCGGTTTCTGTTTAGAACGGTTCAATTTTTGTGCGAGCACTTTATGCAGCACTTCATTGACCAATGTACTTTTTCCAGATCCGGAAACCCCGGTCACCGCAATGAATTGCCCTAGCGGGAACTCGGCATCGACATCTTTCAAGTTGTTCTCGGATGCACCTTTGACGACGACTTTCCGGCCATCATTTTCTCTCCGCTCCAATGGCAACGGGATGAACATTTTGCCACTCAAATACTGGCCCGTCAAGGAAGCGGGGTCTGCCATGACCTCTTCCGGTGTTCCGGCAGAAACAATTTGTCCACCGGAAACGCCTGCTCCCGGTCCGATATCGATCAAATAATCGGCTGCCATCATCGTATCTTCGTCATGCTCCACGACAATTAACGTATTGCCGATATCACGCATGCTTTGCAAGGTGCCGATCAGTCTATCGTTATCCCGTTGATGGAGCCCGATGGACGGTTCATCCAGGATGTAAAGGACGCCCGTCAATCGGGAGCCGATTTGTGTGGCTAGACGGATCCGCTGCGCTTCTCCGCCCGACAATGTGCCGGCAGCCCTTGATAAAGTTAAATAATCAAGGCCGACATTGATCAGGAACCCGAGCCTTTCATCAATCTCACGCAAGATCAACTTCGCAATTTGCGCATCTTTCTTGGAGAGTTGGAGTTCCTTGAAAAACTGGTCCGCCTCCATGATCGACAATTCCGTCACATGTCCGATATGGACGTTGTTCACCTTCACTGCCAACGTCTCTTCTTTGAGGCGGTAGCCATGGCATGTCGGACATGGTCGCTGCGCCATGTACTTCTCCATCTGTTCCCGGATAAAGTCGGAAGATGTCTCCTTGAAGCGGCGCGCGACATTGGCCAGCACCCCTTCAAAGTAAATGTTGTTGTCCCGGGTTCCTCCGAACTCATTCGTGTAGCGAAAACGGATTTTTTCATCCTTCGAACCGTAAAGTATTTTATTGAGGTCCTCTTCCGGCAACTCACTGACAGGCGCGTCCATTGGAATCCCAAAATGTTCCGCCACCGTTTTCAACAATTCGGGGTAGTATTGCGAACTCGTCGGTTCCCACGGAGCGATGGCATGGTCTTTCAACGAACGGGACGAATCCGGGATGACCAACTCGGCGTCGACCTCCAGTTTCGATCCCAACCCATCGCATTCCGGACAAGCACCGAACGGACTGTTAAATGAAAACATCCTCGGTTCCAACTCACCGATCGAAAACCCGCATAGCGGACAAGCGTGATGTTCGCTGAACAGGATTTCCTCTCCATCAATCACATCGACCAGCACGGTCCCTTCTGCCAGACGGAGTGCAGACTCAAGCGAATCGCTCAGGCGGGCTTCAATATCGGCTTTGATGACAATCCGGTCAATGACCACTTCAATCGAATGTTTCTTATTTTTATTGAGTTCGATATTGTCATCCAGATCCATCGTTTCCCCATTGACCCGGATACGGACATACCCTTGCTTCTTAATATCTTCAATCAGTTTGGCATGCGTCCCTTTACGGCCCGAGACGACGGGCGCCAGCACTTGGATCCTGGTACGCTCCGGCAGTTCCATCAGCCGATCCACCATTTGCTCCACCGTTTGAGATGATATTTCAGTCCCATGAATCGGACAAATCGGCTTTCCAATCCGTGCGAATAAAAGACGCAAATAATCATAGATTTCCGTTACAGTTCCGACGGTGGAACGCGGATTACGGCTCGTTGTCTTCTGATCGATGGAAATCGCGGGGGACAACCCTTCAATCGCATCGACGTCCGGCTTGTCCATCTGGCCAAGAAATTGACGTGCGTAGGCCGACAACGATTCTACGTATCGGCGCTGTCCTTCTGCATAGATCGTATCGAATGCAAGAGAGGACTTTCCTGAACCGGATAGCCCCGTCATGACGACGAGCCGGTCCCTCGGGATGCGGACGTCAATATTTTTGAGATTATGCGCCCGTGCTCCTTGTATGACAATTTCAGTATTTTTCATTGCTATCTACCTTTCCGCTTTCAATTCCAAAATGGTATCGCGTAATTCGGCAGCGCGTTCAAAGTCAAGCGCTTTAGCCGCTTCCTTCATCTCAGACTCCAACGTCGCAAGAAGTGCAGTCTTCTCTTCTTTCGTCAATTTCTTTCCTTCTGTCACTTTATCGATATAGGACACGGCTTCGTCCGCCACTTGTGTAGCCCGGATGACATCACGTACTTCTTTTTGGATTGTCTTCGGTATGATGCCATGTTTTTCGTTGTACGCCATTTGGATTTCACGGCGCCGCTTCGTTTCTTCGATTGCTTTTGTCATCGAGTCGGTCATCCGATCCGCGTACATGATGACATGTCCGTTCGAATTCCGCGCTGCGCGGCCGATCGTCTGAATCAGCGACCGTTCGGAACGGAGGAACCCTTCTTTATCCGCATCGAGGATGGCGACCAATGACACTTCCGGGATATCCAGCCCTTCCCGCAGCAAGTTGATGCCGATGAGGACATCGTACGTACCGAGCCGCAACTCCCGGATGATTTCAATCCGTTCAAGCGTTTTGATTTCAGAATGAAGGTAATTGACCTTGACGCCAACATCTTTCAAATAGTCTGTCAGGTCCTCGGACATTTTCTTGGTCAACGTAGTGATGAGCACTCGTTCGTTCCTTTCCACCCGCTGTTGGATTTCGTCCAGTAGGTCATCAATCTGGCCTTCAATCGGACGGACTTCGATAATCGGATCCAACAGGCCGGTCGGACGGATAATCTGCTCCACCATTTCCGGCGTATGTTCGATTTCATATGGTCCTGGAGTGGCGGACACATAGATGGCCCGGTGGATATACCGTTCGAATTCTTCGAACATGAGCGGCCGGTTATCCAATGCGGAGGGCAGTCGGAAACCGTGGTCGACCAGCACTTTTTTACGCGCTTGGTCCCCGTTGTACATACCGCGGATTTGCGGCAAAGTGACATGGCTTTCATCCGCCACAATTAAAAAGTCATCTGGAAAATAGTCTAGGAGGGTGTAAGGTGTTGCACCAGGCGGACGCAGCGTCAAATGCCTGGAGTAGTTCTCAATCCCGGAACAGAAGCCCATTTCACGCATCATTTCAAGGTCGTAACGCGTGCGTTGCTCCAAGCGTTGCGCTTCGAGTAGCTTGTCCTGTTCCCGTAAAATCTTCAATTGCTCTTCCAATTCAATTTCAATATTCTCGATTGCCTTCACCATTTTCGCTTCGCCGGTGACGAAGTGGGAAGCCGGGAAGATGGCGACATGTTCCCGTTCTCCCAAAATTTCTCCCGTCAACGCATCGACTTCGCGAATCCGTTCGATTTCATCCCCGAAAAATTCGATACGCAAGCAATGTTCGTCCTGTGAGGCTGGGAGTACTTCCACGACGTCTCCGCGCACCCGAAACGTTCCTCGAGTGAAGTTGACATCATTGCGCTCATACAGGTTGTCCACCAATCTCCGAAGCAACACATTCCGTTCGATTTCCATGCCCGGACGCAACGAAATGAGATGGTTCCGGTATTCCTCCGGCGAACCGAGGCCGTAGATGCATGATACGGATGCGACAATCAGGACATCATTCCGTTCGAACAAAGACGATGTGGCCGAGTGGCGCAATTTATCGATCTCGTCGTTGATACTGGAGTCTTTTTCAATGTACGTATCTGTTTGAGGGACATACGCTTCCGGCTGATAATAATCATAGAAACTGACAAAGTACTCTACCGCATTATTCGGAAAGAACTCCTTAAACTCACTATATAGCTGACCTGCCAATGTTTTATTATGTGCAATGACCAAGGTTGGTCGATTAATTTCTTTCACGACGTTCGAAATGGTGAACGTCTTGCCTGTTCCAGTCGCTCCCAGCAAAGTCTGGTGTTTTTTCCCTTTCGCCAGCCCTTCCACTAAACTGGAGATGGCCGAAGGTTGATCGCCTGACGGTGAATAAGGAGCTTGTAAGTCGAATTGATAATTCTTCATAATCAAACACTCCCAACATGAATTGCCTCCATTTTATCACATTCCCTTTTATTCACCTAATAAAAACGAACGTGTGTTTTTCAAACCTTTTGCTTCTGTACATTTACTACTTGGCAAACATTCATTAACATTTTTTTACACTTGTACACGCGCTTAGAGTATGCTATTTTTATAACGAAAATTACATTTTATTACCCCTGTATAATCCTGATAATCTGGTTCGGGAGTTTCTACGGAGCAACCTTAATTGTTCTACTACGGCTGGTACATTTCTTCTATTCGTGGGGACATTTCAATTTATTTGGAATGTCTCCATCTTATTTGAGTTGTGCATCACAAATAGTCTATTTTGTTGTTTCCGGGTACGGTGGCGTAGTGAAGGGAGAACTAGATGGACATTTGGAAAGATATACTAGCAGCACTCAGTGGGGTATTAAATGCACTACCTCAAGGATTGCTTGCACTAACGTTTGGGTTCGCCTCCATTCCAACAGCACTTGCTTTTATGGTAGGGGCTTTTGGAAATGCGGCAACGAGTAATGTTGCGGTTATTTCATATCAGGCTGAAACCATTACATTGGCTGGAACAATGGGGAAAAATATGAGAGAACGTCTCTCTATGATTTTCTTCGGAGCCTGCGTCCTTTTGGTGATCGGTCTCTTTGGTGTTTTGGAGTCATTGATTGATTGGATCGGCCCTATTATTACAACAGGTATGATGGCCGGTGTGGGAATTATGCTATCTAAAGTGGCATGGGATATGGCGAAAAGCGATCGCATCGTTGGTATTACTTCTATGTTTAGCGCACTGATCGTCTATTTTGCAACGAAGGATTTAGTTTATACCATTACAGCATCGGTTATCCTTTCCAGCATCGTCTATGCTTTTCTGAAAAAAGAAAGCAAGGATTCAACCGAACGGCCCGCCATTAAAGAAGGATTTCACTTACAAAAATTAATTGTAAATCCTATGGTCATTCGTGGGGCGTTGGCAATGGTCTGTTTAAACATCGGAGCTAATATCGCTTTCGGTAAAATAAACGGCGAGATCGCGAATTCAAGTGTCAATGTGGATATCATAACGATTATCAGTAGTTTAGCGGACATGGTGTCTTCCCTATTCGGAGGAGCTCCCGTAGAAATTGTCATTTCAGCAACAGCAAGTGCACCTCATGCTGTCTGGTCCGGGGTCTTGATGATGGTTTTAATGGCCATTATCTTGGTTACAGGTCTACTTCCTAAGATCGGGAAATATGTACCGAGCGCTTCCATTGCAGGCTTTTTATTCGTCCTCGGTGCGATCGTTACGCTTCCAAGTAATGCTATCACAGCATTGACGGGTGAAGGTGCGGGTACTGGTATTGTCGGCGGCATCACCATGATCGTCACTGCTATTACAGATCCTTTCCTTGGCATGCTATCCGGTATCATCATACAATTTTTAATAAATCTTTTCGGTTTCTAATGGAGGATCACTATGAAAACATACACACTTGAGGTTGGCGGATTAACAAGAGAGCTTCCCATCATTCCCATTTCCGAGTCAGTAAGCATTGCAAGTTTTGTTCTTCTTGGGGATACAGAAATGGTTACTGTCGCTGCACCATTACTAGTAGAAAAATTGCCAGCCGTTGACATTCTCATCACAGCTGAAGCAAAAGGAATTCCATTTGTCCATGAGTTGTCAAAACTTCTGGAAATGCCACGCTATATCGTCGCAAGGAAATCAGTGAAATCCTATATGGAGAGTCCTTTGATTACCAAAGTAAATTCCATTACTACAAAACAAGAACAATTCCTCTGCCTCGATCGACTTGATGCAGATTTCATCAAAGGGAAACGCGTCGCCTTGATTGATGACGTCATCAGCACTGGTGAATCCCTTCGCGCGCTCGCAGAACTTGTAGAAAGCGCAGGCGCAAACATCGTAGCCCAAGCCGCCATTTTAGCAGAAGGCGACGCAGCCGATCGGGACGATATCATTTTTCTAGAGAAACTACCACTAATTGTGAATGAAAACGGTGAGTAAATAAGTTAAAGTCAGCCTGACTAATGGGCTGACTTTTTTTAGGTGGATCAGACGCAACATGGTAGCTAGGAAAATAGGCTGTACACCATGTATCATGTATCATAGAGTAACTTTAAAATAGCCTTCTATGGGTCGAACCTTTTTTTTACATACTAAAACGCCGCATGTTGCATATGCGGCGTTTCGTTTCAAGTTTATTCTTGTTCTTGGTTTTCCAATTTAGCAAGGCTTTCTGTGTACAACAGAAATGCCTTTTCATCCCGACGGTCAAGCGCATCATCAATTAACTGTACGAGCCTTTTTTTCGTTTGCTCCCGGTGAATATGTTTGAGAAACAGATCCATGTAGATTTCATTCAACAATTTTTCCGCTTGGAGCGATGAACTGTTTTTACCAACGGCTTTCAAGAATTCAGCATACGAATAGTTGTTTTCCATCTCGCTCACCTCTGATGCCTTTTATTTATTATATCTAATACGCACAGGAAGTTGCAAGGGTTTTTTGAATATTCCTTCTTTTGAATCACTTACACTAGATTGAAATGAATTTCATTACAAATAGGTCTTTCCTAACCAATTTCACTCTTTCTTTTCTTGCGTCAATCGTATCGTAGCCTCGGAAATAATGAGCATGACGGCTATGATGAATAATGGAGTCATTGACAATCCATAAGTTATAAACGCCGCTAATCCAACCAATATAATCTGGATCCATTGGACTAGCCTAACCAATTTCCGGATTGCCGATGGACGGGAGTCCTCCTTTTCGGGAAACAGCCGATCCATGCGGAAATCGTCGCCTGCCCGTAAAGCGTGAATTAATTGCACGGCGGAAGCAAAGGCAAGCGCACCGACATAGATGAACGAAACGATCGGGAACGGTATTAAGACGACTCCTACGATCGATAGCGCGGTCAGCCTCACCCACAACCAGAAAATATCATCCGTCCGAATGAAAGTCCGGACCAATAAATAGAATTGGGGCGCCGGGTTATGGAACTGCGGCCTTCCCATCAGGAAACCAAGCCATCCCCTTCTGCTGACAGAGCCTTGCAAATGAGGCACATCCGTAAAATAATTGGCGAATCGATAAAATCGCATCATCCGATTTTGTTCCAACTCAATGAAATGCTCATAAGGGAACGGTTTTGCACTCTTCCTTTTCCGCCAATACGCTCCATACAAACTGATCAACGCTAAAAACCCGACTGCAACAACAGGGGACGGCCCAAGCCAACAATAAATGTAAAGGGCTGCCAAAACGAAACGAATCAGCCGGTCCTTCCATATGCCTCCACCGGAAAATGTGTGACGGAAAAAATATTCTGTTTCGACGAAAATCCATTTAATCACAACGATGAAAACGGCAAGCCATAGTAAGATAACCTTTGAACCCGTTTCAGTCGCCGATAGCAACGGCAAGGCGACGATGTATAAGATCAATGGCAGCGCCAATTGGGAGAAGGTTGTCCAGCGCAAGGCCCGTCCAATATAATGCCCCATCTTCTCCTCGAACGGCAGGAAGAATACCATATCGGCCGGTTTCAATAGAGTCACTGCCGGCGAATAGGCCAATACGGCCGCAATGACAATGGAAGTAATAAGAACCGCCGGAAAATCGGCCGGGACCTCCTTCAACCATTCACTATATGCATAGCCTCCTGCACCAATTGTAAACATCAGGACAATCGCCAAATGGCCCGTAAACACATACTTCAAGTATTTCTGAAGTTCCGTGACATAATGGATGAACCGGCTGGACCAAATTTCACGCAAGCCGTTCATCGTGATTGTCCTCTGTCATCGCAATATACAAATCATCCAAAGTGGCCCCAGGTTGTCCAAACGCCTTCCGCAAGTCATCCATCGTACCGGCCGCACGCACTCGTCCTTCATGCAGCAAAATAATCCGGTCGCAATAGCGCTCCGCTGTCGAAAGGACGTGAGTAGACATGAGGACCGACGCCCCTCCCTCTTTCATATCGGTTATTTGTTCAAGCAGGGAGCGGATTCCGAGCGGGTCCAGGCCGACAAACGGCTCATCAATAATATAGAGGGAAGGCTCCACGAGGAACGCGCACATGATCATCACTTTCTGGCGCATCCCTTTTGAGAAATGGGCTGGAAACCACTTCAGCCGTTTCTCCATCCGGAACTCTTTCAATAATTTTTCCGACCTTGCCTTGAATAACTCCTCATCTAATCCATATGCCGTGGCCGTCAGCTCCAGATGTTCCTGTAATGTCAATTCATCATATAAGATGGGAGTCTCCGGAATATAGGTGAATGATTTGCGGTACATTTCCGGATCTTCATGGAACGTCACGCCATTGACCTTGATTTCCCCGCTATGCGGGTCCATCAATCCGATGATATGTTTGATCGTCGTACTTTTCCCCGCTCCATTCAATCCGATCAGGCCGACGAGTTCTCCTTTTTCGATTTCAAAACTCAAGTCATGCAAGACGGGCTTTCTCGTATAACCGCCCGTCACATCGCTCAATTCAAGAATTGCCATTTTCATCATCCCTTCATAATATATATTTTAACAAAAGACATGTGAAAATGCCTTGTCCATCATTTGTCGTTTGCTACACAATATGCGTTTGCCGTTTTATTCATGAAAAATATAGTAGTTGCGTATTGTCTGAAATTGATGTACTATAATTATAAGTTTTCGCTGTCGATCAAGAGGATACGGCAGGAAGGCCCAAATATGAGTCGAGTTGAGGAGAGATGAGAAGTGAATACAAAAAATTTAGTTTTTATGGCTTTGCTAGTTGCTGTCGGTGCCGCTCTTTACTTAGTAATCCCAGGATATAACGGTGGGATGAAACCGGATTTCATGTTGACAATGATGTTCATCGGAATCCTATTGTTCCCGCAAGCACGTAATGTATTTTTGCTTGGTGGGACGACAGGCGTCATTTCCGGAATCTTTTCAAGCTTCCCTGGTGGGTTCGTACCGAACGTAATCGATAAATTGGTGACGGCATTCGTTATCTACGCAATCATCGTCGCATTCAAATCAATTAGAAATAATCTGATCGGCTCTACTGTTCTTGCCGGTATTGGTACCATTTTATCCGGAACGATTTTCCTTTCGATCGCCATCTTCATCTTAGGCGTCGATCTTCCATTCAGTGCCCTATTCCTGACAGTCGTGCTTCCAGCGGTTGCCATGAACGGTGTAGCATTCTTTATCATCTACCCGATTGTAACGACTTTGCTGAAACGTACATCCATGAAAACGGCAGTGACCAATTAATTATGAATCCAAAAGCTTTCCCCTTCCGGTGGAAAGCTTTTTTTAATTGCCCAGAAGAGAGGGAAATGTTTTAATTAAAGTAGAAGAGGTAAACAAGACGTTCACTATTAGAAAAGAAGGGACGCGGGAACGATGAAAACATCTACATTTTTAATCGGATTGGCAACCGGTGCGGTGGGGGCCGCCATTACTGTCTTATTCTCAACACCACAATCGGGAAGCGAACTGCGATCTTCCGTCAGAAACGCTTCGACGGATATGAAAGAGAAGTTTTCAGATCTTAAAGATAAGCTTGATAATCTGAAAGACTCGATCACTTACTTGAAAAAAGAAGCGAAGGAAGTCATCCCGGAAACAATCGAGGAAATGAAAGAAGTCGTGTCGGATTGGCAGCAAGCCGCCGCGCCTCACAGAATGAGGATGGAACAAGAAATCGCGGACATCCAAGCAGCCATCGAAGACCTCGAGCGCTCCATCGCCGCTCAACAGAAATAATATTAGGGGACCCGCTTCCAAAGGGTCTCCTTGTTTTGTTCCCTCGATTTATGACGATACAACGTCAAAAATAAATTTTACTATCCTGACAAAAGTTATTTCTCAATTCCAACTTCTCTCTTTCTTGCTTTCCTGCTATAATAAAATCAAGTTAAGAAAAGAGAAAGTAGGTGTCCAAATGACACAGAGTTCATTTCCGCAAATGGAAGCCATGATATTTAGCCAGCGGGTCGCCCAAATGTCCAAAGCACTTTGGAAAGCGGTGGAAAAGGATTGGCAGGCATGGATCAAACCTTATGACTTGAATATTAATGAACACCATATATTATGGATTGCCTTCCACCTGGATGGGGCTACGATTTCCGATGTGGCTAAATTTGGAGTCATGCATGTTTCAACCGCGTTCAACTTTTCCAAGAAACTGGAGCAACGGGGGTATTTACAGTTCTATAAAAAAGATGACGACCGACGGAACACTTATATCGCAGTGACGGAAGAAGGAAAAGAGCTGCTATTGGAAATGAACAAGAATTATTACACTTCCAACCATGGCGTTCTTGAAGGCTCTATGCCGATCAAGAATCTATACGGGAAATTTCCTGAATTCCTTGAAGTTATGTCCGTCATCAAGAACATTTATGGGGAAGATTTTATGGAAATTTTCGAACGCGGTTTCCGGAATATCGAGGATACGTTCGAAGTGGAACAGGAAGAAAAGGAATCCGTACCAGTAGAAGCGGGCACACCTGTTGAAAAATAACTTCTTTTTCTATATGATGAATGAACAGATTGTGCATGCGACACACTTGGAGTGAACACGAGCGAGACAGAAATCCCCAGTATGTAAGCACCGGAAAACGAATCAATTCGACATACATAGATTTGACTTCTGTGACTGCTCCTTCGTGTGCGGCACAGACAGAACTTCGCTATGATTGTTTTGGAGATGGAAGAGGAGGTTTGGGGCTTGATCTTAATAGCAACGGTGATGTTTTCATTATTTTATCTGTTCCAAATAAATAAAATGACATATGCCCTTTGTGAATCCCGGGAAATCCCCGAAGAGAAACAACCGAAGATTTTTAAAACCGTCAATATTTTAGTGACGATATTGATTTTATCTTTTTATGTCGAAGTGTTTTTTAAGGCATAATAATTGGAAAAGTCCATTCCCGTTGTTGGGGAATGGACTTTTTTCATCCCGACTGGATCATCGGCCCGTCTTCCACTTATCTGCATAAGTGGGATGGCCATAACTCGATACCTTGCCCGGTTATTGGCGAGTTAGCATCTTGCATCAATACAAGTAGGCTGCGCCGACAATAATGAGAAGGATGAACAACACGACAATTAACGCGAAGCCAGAAGACCCTTGGTTATATCCGCTCATAGGAGCACCCCCTCTCTCTATGTATCCTATGCTGGCCGCTCCTGCTGTCGTAGGCAGTTGCATCCGATGGAACCTTTTTGTTTTCAATGCGTTTTTATGGTATAGTGTCTACTGTTCCCTAACAATTACGCCACGGCGTAATGGCAAATTGAACAGCGTAGTGTTCGATTTGCCGTATTTCTGCGATCTTTGTAGAAATTAAGGCACTTCCAAGTTGCGGCGTACTTGGACTCTACTTCCTCAAATCCGTGACATCGCCGGCTCACACAAACGCCATTCCTGTGGCATTGTCGGCACTAGTATCCTATAGGTCTGAGGCATTGTCTGAATTTAGCTAGCGTTTGACAACTCGCTGAATTGGTAAATACTGAAGACTACCTCGTCACTTGTGGTAGTAGAGATTTTTGCTGAATTTATATAGGATGAACAAAAGATTTGGACACGGCAACACTAGTTGCTTGAAGTGTAAAGCGTCCGCCCGGAACGGAAAGTAACGGTTCGTTGTGTTCGCTTCTTTAGTTCATTAGATAAAAGTTAGGAGAGAAAATGATATGAGAAAAAAGGCAATCGCACTTACAATGGCGGCTTCCGTCCTTGCCCTATCGGCATGCAGCGGAAATAAAGCAAGCGACGATGAAGTCATCGCCAAGTCCAAAGCGGGCAATGTGACAAAGGAAGAGCTCTATCAAGAAATGAAGGACAGTGTGGGCAAGGAAACCCTTCAACTGCTCGTTCTCGAAAAAGTGCTTGATGCTAAATATGATGTATCCGACAAAGTGGTCGACGAAGAAATTAATAAAATGAAAGATCAACTTGGCGAAAACTTTGAAGCTTATTTAGCTCAGCAAGGCCAAAGTGAAGAAAGCGTCAGGAAAATCATCAAACTGAACTCTCTTCAAGAAGCGGCATTGACAGAGGATGTCGAAGTGACCGATGAAGAACTGAATCAACGGATTGAAATGAACAATACGGAATTGAAAGTAAAACATATCGTAGTCGAGGACGAAAAGACTGCACAGGAAGTGAAAAAGAAATTGGATGAAGGCGCGGATTTTGCTGCCACTGCAAAGGAATCCTCCATTGAAGAAGCAGCGAAAGAAACAGGCGGTGACTTAGGTTGGATCAGTTACGCAAGCCCGATGGATCGTGCGTTCCTGGATGGGGCCTATGCGCTAGAAGTGAACAAGCTTAGCGAACCTGTCAAATCTGACTTCGGCTATCATATCATCCAAGTGACGGAGAAGAGAAAAGTAGAGGATGCCAAAGAGTATTCCAAAGAAGAGAAAGAAGACCTCCGCAAAGAAATGAAGCTGGAGAAAGCGGATGAGAATGCAGCCTTCGATAAAATCTCCAAATTGCTGAAAGACGCAGACGTCAAAGTGGAAGACAAAGACTTGAAATCAGCTCTAGATATGTTCACCCAAGATAACAGCGACGCGACAGACGAAGCACCAGCAGAAGAGACGAAAGAAGAGAAAAAATAAGTTATACCAATTGGACAGACTCC
This sequence comes from Sporosarcina sp. FSL W7-1349, assembly GCF_038003045.1. Lineage (NCBI taxonomy): Bacteria > Bacillati > Bacillota > Bacilli > Caryophanales > Caryophanaceae > Sporosarcina > Sporosarcina sp. FSL W7-1349. Next base: position 56,053 of record NZ_JBBOOK010000003.1, on the reverse strand, counting down.
GGACCGGGGTCTGTCTTTTACATAGGAAAAAGCCGTCCCAGTGATTCGGGACGGCTTCGCAATTCCTTGTCATTCAAATGTCGGCTTGTAAAATGATCGATTGTCGAGCGGGAAAATCCGCTCGGTGAACTCGCCCGGCTCCGCTTTGCCCAAAGCGCGATCCAGCATGTTCATTTTCGCATCGATATTATCGATATAATGAAGAATCTCCGCTTCCTTAAGCATCGGACGCTTCGGACTTCCCCACTCCTCTTTTCCGTGATGGCTCAGCACCATATGTTGCAGGAGCATCACTTCCTCACCGGAAATATCGAGTTCATTCGCCGCAATCGAAATTTCATTGACCATGATTGTTATATGGCCCAGCAGATTCCCTTCAATGGTGTACTGGGTGCCGACCGGTCCGGAAAGCTCCACCACTTTCCCAATATCATGGAGAATGATGCCGGCATATAAGAGATCCTTATTGATGGAAGGATATAAATCGGCGATCGCCTTGCCCAGTTTTAACATCGAGACGACATGATCGAGAAGTCCGGAGACATAATCATGATGATTTTTAGTCGCTGCCGGATAAGTCATGAACTGGCTTTGATGTTTTTTCAATAAATGACGGGTAATCCGCTGGATATGCGGGTTTTTCATTTCAAAAAAGTATTGCATCAATTCCTCGTACAACACTTCTTTCGTTTTCGACGCGGAAGGCACGAGATCCGAGATCGATACGCCCTCATCCTCTTTCGTAGGCCGGATGCTCTTGATGCGCAATTGGTTTTTCCCTCGGTATTCGTGAATCTCCCCACCGACTTTCACGATCGATGCGGCCGTATACGTAGCTGCGTGCTGATCGGTCGTATCCCATAGCTTCGCTTCGATATCTCCGCTTTTATCTTGTAAAATCAGTGTCATGAAAGGGCTCCCCTGTTGTGTAATTCCACGGGTCGCTTGTTTAATGAGCAAATAAATATCCACCGGTTCGCCCACTTTATAGTCCATGATTTTTTTCAAAAGACGACTGCCCCCTTACCGCTTCCTAATTCGGAAACGTTTAAAATGGTCGCATCTTTCCATTTATCCATCCTATCTGCATGGCAGGTGAAGTAAATGAATTGATGCGTCTCTTGCATTTCTTCCATTACTGCTATCATACTTGATTGCCGCTCGACGTCAAAGTGGACAAATGGATCATCTAGGATGAGCGGAAACGGAGCGATATCCTGCATCGAGTCCGCCAATGCAAATCGCAGCGCAATGTAGGCCTGCTCCTTGGTTGCTTGGCTCAATTCCGCTATCGGAAAATAGCTGCCATCCGTTGCGACCGCTTGAAAATGGCCAGTTTCTGTCACATATAGCGATTTGTAATTTCCGTTCGTCAATCGATGGAAAAGGTCGGCTGCTATCCGTAACACTGCTGGCAGTTTCTGCTCCTTCAATTCGTCCATCGTCCGCCGAATCGCTTCGGTCACCGCTTTCCGTTCGGACCATTTTTTCGCCAGAACGACCAACTCCGCACGTTTGATTTCGAGCAGTTGCTGTTTTTGTCCCAAGGTTTCATCATTCAGAAGCTGATCGGTACGATGCACAAGTTTTGCTTTTTCATCGACGAGATGCTCCACTTCTTCGGCAATAGCTTTCCGTCTTTCCCTGATCATCCTGCCCTGTTCTTCCCACTCTGTATCGGTTCGAAATGGCGGGACATCGATCTCACCTTGTACGCTAATCTGAGCGTGGACATCCTCCAGTTGCCTTTTGAGAAGGTCGGTCTCCTGATAGGCATTATGCGCTTCGTAAAATTGTTCTTCCGTCGCGGCCCCGGCCTCTGAAAATAAAGAGCTAATTTGATTTTCATACGTCTTGATCAAATTCCCGCATTCTTGGATCTTCGCCTGTTGTTCGTCCAAAGTTTCCGCCCACGACTTCCAGCGGTCCGCTTCCCTTTTCAAACGCATAAAGTCACTTCTGAGCAGTTCATATAAATGATCCGGCTGAACCTGTTTTTGCAGAAGGCGTTCTGCTGCCTCGATTCGCTCCGAAATCTTCTCGTTCAAGGTTGCCAGTTGATCTGCATTGATTTCGATGTCCCGGGAGACTTCCTGGAACTCCCGGCTCATGCGGAACAGTTCCGGAATGATGGTCATGCTCGGCATCCCGCTTATCCCATAGTCACGGAGAAAGCGGGCCAAATCTGTTGAAAGCCGACTTTTCCGCGTTTGCAAGTCAGCCATCTCGGCTTCGATGGCTTGACGCCGCTCTCCCGCCTTTTCAAGTCCGCCTTTCAACGATTCCTCTTGTACGCGGAATAAGCGGATGTTCTCCGCCAATTCTTCGAAATGGCGCTCCTGACCATCATATGCGGCTACATAGCTCTCCATTTCCCTCGTCTTTTCAATGTCTGAAGAAGAGCGATTATTCATATGGAGGAAAATCCCCATGCCGCCCACGAGGATGCCGACTGCAATGATCAGCCATTGTGTCTGAATGAAACCGTAAACTATACATAATGCCGCAACCGCTAGAAAAGCGTAGAGCACCAGTTTTTCATTCGAATTGCTTTGACTTCCTCCCAAGGAGAGATATGCCCTTGCTTCTGCCAGGCGCTGCCGGATTGTCGGCCATTGCTCCGCCAATTCTCTATCTTTTTCGGAAGGTGCCGATCGTTCATGCGTATGCAGCTCACTTTGCAAACTACGCCATTCCCTGTCTAATTCCTCCAGGCTATACTGGACAGCATTGATCCGCTTTTCATTGTCTTCCAGTTGCCGGAGCCGATCCGCCAGTTCTTCTTCCCTTTGCAGGGACACATCCGCTTGTAACAAGGTCTCTTCCCTATCCGGATCGATGCCGAGGCGGTCGAGCAACCGTCTTCTCATTCCCGCCAATTGACGGTTTTCCTCAAGCAGGGATCCAAGCGATGCGTGCCAACCATGCCATTCCGACTCCCGAGCCAGCAGCCGTTCCAGTTGACTGAGTTTATCCGCATCCGCTTTTTGGGCCATCTGCGATTTGACATGGGCCAACTCCTCTTCCAGCCGTCGGGCGGCCGCTTTGGATTCAGCCAACTTCCCGGCTGTCATCTCATACCGTCTCACACCATCCACTGGGAAACGGAGATCTTTCCTTTCGGCCAACTGCGATTCCAAGGACCTCTTTTTCTCCAGCAACGGTTGAATCTGCCGGGCTAGCGCTAACCGTTCCTCCTCTTCCCGCAGGAGTATATCTTGCCGCCTCTTCTCCTCCAGCAGCCCGTCAATCTCTCGGAGTCGATCCACGGATGGGGCGTACTTTGCAATCCGCTCTCGCTCCGCTTTCAATTCACTTTCCAAGTTCCGAAGTTCTTCGATTTTGACATTCATTTGAGGAAGCTTGCCGGACTTCTTGAATAGATCGCCCATTTCTTTTTCCAGCTTCTTTTCCACTTGCAGGAGTACGTCCACCCCGGTCGTTCCGGAGGCTAGGAGCGTCCGGCTCAATTCATCCTCATCCATCTTCTCGAACCCTTGGAGCTGCAACAGGGAGAACGAAAAGATCGCTTCGAATGAAGGACGGTCATATTGGCGAAGCAATTCTTTCAATTTTTCCTCCCCGCCGACTGTTCCATCACCGAAATTGACTGTCACCTCGCCGGCGGACTTTCCACGGATGCGCTCGATTGTACATATTCCATATCGTTCATCCCACAGTTGCACTTGTCCTCCATATTTCCCGCCGGATTTCGGCTCGTACCGCAGCAACGCACTATTTTTCTGCGGGAACCCGAACAGGATATGAAGGATGAATTGCTGGATCGTCGTTTTTCCGGCTTCATTCAACCCATAGAGGACGTTCATGCCGGAACCTAGTTCGATGGTGACATTTTCATGTTTCCCGAATCCGTAAATGACCAGTTTCTCGATTCGCATCTCTCCACCTCAATCCGCTTCCGTCATTTCTTTGACCAACAGCGATGCTGCGCCCGCCCGGATGTCCTGAATGCTGTCAGCCGCCAGGACATCCAAATACTTACTGCCGCGGTGCTGATATACGTCCTTCAATAACCGCTTCCATTCCGCTTCCGGCCATTGGTCCATCCGCTCTTGCACCGCTTGGACCAAATTCCAGTTCGCGGCGGTTCGCTCCGGTTTCCAATCGAACGTCAACTGCTGTACCCATATGAATATCTCGCTCTCTTCCAGCCATTCACGCAAAGTCTCCAGCCATACTTCTTCAGGCGATTCCTGAAATAAATCCATGCTCCCGGCATCGAGATCGACCATTTCCAGCTCCAGCAAACAAGCTCCGAATTCCGCTTGATACCCTTCAATCGCTTCCCGGCATGCGGAAAACCATTCGTTCGCGTGGCGGAGGCCGGCACAGGACACCTGCAAACGATCGAAGACGAGGGCGGAGGCCGGGATGAATTCAAGTGAAGAAGCGCCCGCCTTCGACAACGTCACTTCATAAAAGCCTTTCATTCCTGACTCTTTGCGATGCCGACCTTGCAAATTGCCCGGATAGACGATCGGAGGGGCATCATGCAATCGCTGCCTCAAATGGATATGGCCCAACGCCCAGTAATCATATCCTTTCGATAACAAGGCCTCTTTCGTGAAAGGGGCATACACTGCATGCGTCTCATCCCCGGCCAAACTGCCATGCAGCATTCCGATATGGATCGTTTCCAAATCTCCACCCGCAACCGGGTAATGCTCGATGACCGGCTCCCGAACATGCCGCTCCGGATAGCTGAATCCATGGATGACGATATCTTGGCCGTCGATCCGCAGAGGCACCGATTGCACATCCCCGCCGAGTACATGCACATTCGGCGGCAACTCGAACCGTGTCCATCTCCCGCCCAGATGGTCATGATTGCCGTGGCAAATGAAGACCGGAATGCCTGCCGTCTCCAGTTCCGACATGCCTTCCTGGAATTTCAGCTGGGCACGCAAACTCCGATCTTCCCCGTCGTACACATCCCCGACAATGAGGAGAAAATCAGGCTTCGACTCGACCGCATGACGGATCAAATTTGTGAACGCGGAAAAAGTGGAAGCCCGCACCGTCCGCAAATGCTCTGCAGGCAAACCGGAAAGCCCTTTAAACGGACTATCCAAGTGCAGATCCGCCGTGTGGATAAAACGAATTTCCGACAATCCAACCCCTCCTCCGACAACGAATATCTGTTCTTAATTCTACCATATTATCGGAAGTGTGGTAGCCATAAATTGAAAGGGCTGCCCATCAGCGGACAGCCCAGCTACTTATTCTTTCCCCAGTTGAATCGCTTTTTTGATATCCTTCAAGGAACGGGATGGGCCGTACATGAGGACGCCGCCCCGATAGACGCGAGCCCCGAACCAACCTAAGAAGAAAATCGTGATGAGCATGATGGCAATCGACAGGAGGGGCTCCCATAATGGCAGCTCCAGCATGCCGACCCGCAAAAACATGACGAGCGGCGCGAAGAACGGGAAGAAGGAGGCATATTTCAAATAGCCCATTTCCGGATTCCCCAAGCCGGTCGCCGCAATGACAAACGCGACGACAATGAGCATCGTCATCGGCGTGATGACTTGCTGGACATCTTCCGTCCGACTGACCAAAGACCCGAGGAGGGCGGCCAGCGTAGCATACAGGAAATAACCCAGCAGGAAGAAGACGATAGCATAGACAAGGGTGCCCGTATGGATCGACGATAGGCTGAAGAATTCGGATATCCCTCCCGGTTCGCCCGTTGAGGATGTTTTCATCGCAATGAAACCGGCAACTCCGTAGAAAACGATTTGCAGCAGCCCGAGTGATCCGATGCCGAGCACTTTGGCAAACATATGCTTGACAGGGGAGACACTGGAAATGAGAATCTCCATGACACGCGATGACTTCTCCGTTGCCACCTCGGTCGCAATCATGCTGGAATACAGGATGACAGCGAAGTAGATGACGAACATCAGGACGTAGACGAGGACGCGCGCTTGGTCAATCTCTTCCTCCGATTTGGCGGAAGGGGAGATATTCTGCTGCTCAAACTCGATCGGGGCAAACAGTAATTGCACTTGTTCGCCTGTCAGCGACAGCTCTTCCGCCTTCATTTCGGTCTGGATGGACTGCAAGGCATCTTGGATCGTCCGCGGCAAACTGAAGTCAAGCGCACTCATCGTCGTATATTTCGCTTGGATAGTGTGGGAGCCATCCACGTCAAGCGTCAAAAACGATTCGATTTCTCCATCTTTCACTTGTGCAAGGAGTTCCTCTTCTGTCGCAGCGGATTGCTCCACTGCGAGTCCGGACATGTTCTCGCTCAGTTGCTCATTCAATGGGTCAACAAGCATGCCGCTCGTATCGATCACTTGAAGGGCTTCTTGCGATTCATCCCCGGTCACGTCTTGTACGGTATCGATGATTTTGGACAAGTTCGCGACTAGGAAGATGGCGGCGATCATGACGGCTGTCGTGATGATGAACGATTTCGTCTTCGCCTTCGTCACAAATGCCTGCTTGAAGATGATCCAGAATTCACGCATGCTCTTTCCCCACCTTTTCAATGAAAATATCCTGCAGCGACGGTTCCTCGATGGCAAAATGACGGACCGGACCGGACTGGAGTGCAGTTGACAACAGCTTCTCCGCGACCGCCTCCGTTTCCACCTGGTAGACTGCCCCTTCAATCGATTTATGGACTGACGTGACGCCCGGGACGGCATCCAATGCAGATAAATCATGATCCGATTTGATGCGCACATTTTGTTTACCGAAGGAACGTTTCACATCACGCAGCGTGCCGCTGACGATTTGATTGCCACGATGGATGATGCTCAATTGTTCGCAAAGCTCCTCGACATGGTCCATCCGGTGGCTCGAAAACAAGATGGTCGCGCCTTGATTGCGGAAGTCGAGGATGGCATTTTTCAACATTTCCACATTCACGGGGTCAAGACCTGAAAACGGTTCGTCGAGTATCAATAATTTCGGTTGATGGATGAGCGAAGCGATTACCTGGATTTTCTGTTGGTTCCCTTTCGATAACTCTTCCACTCTTTTTTTCGTGTAATGGCTGATTTCCATCCGCTCCAGCCATTTGTGCATCTCCGTTTTGGCAGCAGCTTTGGACATGCCGCGCAATTGCGCCAAAAACAACAACTGATCTTCCACTTTCATCTTCGGATACAAGCCGCGCTCCTCTGGCAAATAACCGATTTCCGCGCTTGTTGCATAGCTGATCCGGCCATTATTCCATGTAATCCGGCCTTCATTCGGGTTCAATAAACCGAGGATCATCCGGAATGTCGTCGTCTTCCCAGCACCGTTCGCCCCAAGGAATCCATACATGGTGCCCTGTTCCACTGTCAAGGACAAGTCACGTACCGCAGTGAAATCCCCGAATCGCTTCGTCACATTTTGGAGTTGTAAAGCCATTGTGTCGCCCCTTTTCATAACTGTCTAGTAGTCTATACGTGTTCATGAGGTTGAAGTTTCAGTCAATCAATTTTTACTACTGGCAATTGCAGCTCCAATCGCATAGGACAACATATGGGCAACCCATATCCCGGTCATCAGGAAAAATGCCAACCGTGGGCCTTCTACGAGAATAATAATTCCCCAACCAAAGAGGATGGTCACCGTTGTCACCCGCCATGAAAAGGAGCGCGCTTGCTCATGGATCCGCGTATACCTCTCATCGAAACGTCTTTCCTTCTTCCCTTTTCGCCAACTAATAAAAAGGATGATGGAGGCTATCAATATCCCCAGCGGCAAACCTACCAGAAATGACCCCAAATCAAAACTTTCATGCATACTTACTCCTCCTCGGGAATGAATATATCTTCTATGGAACACTCAAATAATTTCGCAATCTTGAACGCGAGCAGCAACGAAGGATTGTATCTTCCTTTCTCCAAGGAAATGACCGTCTGTCTCGACACATCCACTTTTTCGGCAAGTTCGTCTTGCGTCCACCCTCTCTCCACCCGCTTCTCTTTGATTAAATTATCCAGTTTGATCATCCCCCTCCAAAAGTAAAGGTCGCTTTACGTAAAGGATACTTTACTTTTGAAGGGAATGTCAAGTCTCCTTTACTATTTTAGTTTAAGGAGATGGAAATTTTTTTAAGGGAATAAAGGAATTTAGGATATAATGTTGGGGGGAATAGCATGGATGGGAAACTGTCATGGCAAAACTCTTGATTGTCACGGCAATCGGTCGAACTGTAAGGGCTCGGACGGAAACTGTCATGGCCCCGGAAAACTTTCAGGGCAAAACTCCAGACTGTCATGGCAATCGGTCGAACTGTAAGGGCTCGGACGGAAACTGTCATGGCCCGAGAAAACTGTCAGGGCAAAACTCCAGACTGTCACGGCAATCGGTCGAACTGTTAGGGCCTGGTCGGAAACTGTAAGGGCCCGAGAAAACTGTCATGGCAAAACTCCAGACTGTCACGGCAATCGGTCGAACTGTTAGGGCTCGGACGGAAACTGTCATGGCCCCGGAAAACTCTCAGGGCAAAACTCCAGACTGTCATGGCAATTGCCCTTACTGTAAGGGCCCAACCGGAAACTGTCATGGCCCCGGAAAACTTTCAGGGCAAAATTCCAACTGTCACGGCAATCGGCCGAACTGTAAGGGCCCAGCCGGAAACTGTCAGAGCCCGAGAAAACCGTCATGGCAAAACTCCAGACTGTCATGGCAATCGGTCGAACTGTAAGGGCTCGGACGGAAACTGTCATGGCCCCGGAAAACTCTCAGGACAAAACTCCAGACTGTCATGGCAATTGCCCCTACTGTAAGGGCCCAACCGGAAACTGTCACAGCCCGAAACAAACTATCAGGGCAAGTCCCCGAACTGTCATACTCCGCGCGTCCAAATGAATGAATTTTCGCTTACCTTTCATGAATCGCTATTCACTTTCCGGTTTTAATAGTATAATGAAAGCACATACTAAAAGGGGTGAGTTTTGTGAGAACTTATAAACTGACAGCTTACGAGCAAACGGGGAAACTGATTGCGGAGGAATCTTTTACAGCGGCGACCGATGACGAAGCAAAAGAAAAGGGACATGCCCTGCTGGAGGAGAAAAATCTGGAAGAGGCAACACATCGCTTAGCATCCCCTGCCGGCAAATTATTATTATTCCATTCCTGAAACGAACGACAGCCGGATTTCAGACAGCTCTTGGTAGGCAATTATTATTCCGGAGGGATGACAAGTGGAGATCGCGTTAATCGCCCATGATCAAAAGAAAGATGAGATGGTCAATTTCGTCATTGCTTATCAACATATTTTTTCACAACATACATTGTATGCAACCGGTACGACAGGAAAGCGAATCGTCGATGAGACGGGCCTCCCTATCCACCGGCTTCGTTCCGGCCCACTCGGCGGCGATCAGCAAATCGGTGCCCTGGTGGCAACGGGAGAACTGGATCTAATCCTCTTTTTCCGCGATCCGCTGACGGCTCAGCCGCATGAGCCGGATGTGAGTGCGCTGCTGCGTCTATGCGATGTATACGGCATTCCACTTGCGACCAATTTGGCCACTGCCGAATTATTAATACGCGCTGTGGAAGAAGGCTATTTTGCCTGGCGGGACATGGTCGATAAATACAAAACAAAAGAACCCACTTCGTCCGAGACGGAGTGAGTTCTTTTCATTTCGAATGACTCTTGCTGAATCATATTAACTATTCAAGTATTGGTCGAGCGCTTGCTGTAAGGTGCCCAATGTTTGTGTTTGCCCGTTGAATGTGACACCAAGACCGACGATCCTCCGGACAAGATCGCCTCGTAAGCCGGTGAGGACCGGGCGGCATCCCATGAGAGAAATTCCCGAAATGATCCGCATCAAACGGTCGACCACATCATCTTCCATATCCACAATCCCCGATAAATCGATGATCAATGTTTGGATATGGAGCCGGCTGATTTCCGTCAACACTTTCTCTTCCAGGATTACGGTCCGGAATGAGTCGACCGTCCCGATCAAAGGAAGAATGCAGATGCTCGGTGTAATCGGAATGATTGGAACGGACAATGTCTCCACAAGCTTCCGCTGCGCTAAGAGCAGTTCCTCTTTATACATCGAATAATTGATGAAAAACGAATTCAAAAACTGATCGATGCCATTATTGATTTGTTTTTCAGACACAAAAAAATTACACATCTCGTTAGACTCCGAATACCGTTCGATAAAGCACCAGAGTGTCCTTCGAATCGCCTGCACCCACTCCAGCTTAAAGGCCAACGGAATCGAATGGGTAGCCCAAGCAATCCCCTCTTGCTTGGCAAACAATTGAAGCTCCTCATCTTGTCCATCAATCACATACAAGACAAGCAGATGGGCATTATTGATCAGATCGATATTCCCAACTTCCAGTATATGTTTGATACGATCCCGGACATTGCTCGCTTCATCCTGCAACACATTCTCGAATTCCTGTTTATGTTCCTGAAGAAATGACTTGAAATTTGAATCAACACAAGCAGTTCCCATCGAAAATCCCCCTTTTACAAATTAGCCCCTCAACTTTATTACCCATCCCCACAGTTCTTAAAACCTATGGAATGGGATGAAGTTCCTTTATAAAATTAGTCTTTCCGATAGAATACGGGGGATTTCGTCAAATTTCCAATCATTTGCCTTTTGAAAAATTTGGTTGCCGCTTTTCAAGGAATGCACGAATCCCCTCCTGATGCTCCTCCGTCTGCCTCATTTCCATCTGCTTCTCACTTTCCATCTCCAAGACGCGTTGGAGCTCATCGACCTTTTGCGAATGTAGAATATTCTTTGAAGCGATCATAGCCCGGATTGGCATCGCTAGGAATTGATGTGCAGTTTTATCGGCCGCCTTTCTCGCTTGACCTGCTGACACAACTTCATCGACCAGCCCTTTTTCCAAGGCAGTTTGGGCATCCAGCAATTCCCCTGACCAGATCAGATGCTTCGCTTTGGTGACACCGAGCCGTTCCTTCAAGAAGAAATGCCCCGCTCCGTCCGGCACCAATCCGATCCCGATGAAATTCATCGCCAGTTTACAGGATTCCTCCGCTATGATCCGATCACAACCCAAAACTAAGCTGAACCCTAACCCGGCCGCTGCTCCACTAACCGCGGCAATCGTAATTTGAGGTAATGTATAGAGGGCTTTTGCCAAACGGGATAAATCATTCATGACATCCCCCATGTCAATACCTTCGGAATTCAGCATCACCTGAATATCCCCGCCCGCCGAGAACGCCCGTCCGGCTCCGGAGATTACGACCACTTGGATAGTCATATCGTTCTTCAACGACTCCAATGCCTCAGCCAATTCCTTCATCATCACCTGATCCAACGCGTTCATATGATCCGGCCGATTCAATGTCAAATAAGCCAGCCTTCCGTTCTTCTCCAACCCGATTTTTTGATACACGTAAACCACCCCTTTAATGAATGAATAATCATTCAATATTCTGTTCTATAACTCTTTCGATACCGAGTAGTAAAATCCTTCATTCAAATAAAAGGAGCACTCCTAAAAGCCAGAAAATACTGCAAAAAAACAGGCATCAGAAAGTTGATCCTCCTTTCCGATGCCTGTTTCAATTTGCTACTTTACAGACCCTATTTCACTCCTTCAGGAAAAACTGCATCCAAGAAGGCCAACTTTTTCTCAATGGCATCCTCGAATGCCAGACTGTATGCCGCCGGATCTTTCGGATTATAGAACTGGGTGATCTTCCCGGTCTCCCGATCGATGAACTTGCTGGAAGCTCCGCAGCCGATGCCGATGATCGTCTGGACTTCTTCCATGATAATGATATTATACAGGCTCTCTTCGCTCGGCTTTGAATAACCGACATTTTCCAAGTTGCCTAAGATGTTTTTCTGGCGGTACAAATAATACGGGACATAACCATTTTCGGCGGTCCATTGCTCGCCCATGCGCATCATTTCTTCCACCGTCTCCCGGCCCGCCACTTTATATTTCTCCTTGTTGCGTGTCATTTCCGAAGCCCGCTTGAATGACAGCGTATGGATCGTCAACGATTCGGGCTGCATCTTCTCCGTCTCGTCCAGCGAATGGCGGAATTCCTCGACCCCTTCATTCGGCAAGCCAATGATTAGATCCATGTTGATGTTCCTCATCCCCATGTTGCGCGATAGCCAAAACTTATCAATCGTCTCCTGAACGGTATGGTGACGTCCAATCGCCTTCAATGTCTCATCCGTATAGGATTGTGGATTGACGCTGATCCGGTCGATGCCCCACTTTTTGAGTACCTCAATCTTTTCAGGCGTGATCGTATCCGGACGCCCCGCTTCGACGGTGATCTCCCGGACTTTATCCATATTCGGGAATGAATCGTACATCGTCTCATACAGGGCATCCATTTCATCGGCTTCGATGCTCGTCGGTGTCCCGCCTCCGAAATAGATGGTCGTGATTTCCATATCGTGTGCTGTCAGCCATTTCCCCATCTCTCGGATCTCTTCGTGCAAAGCATCGAGGAAACTATCAACCCTGCCATTTTTCCGGCGAATCGCATAGGCGGGAAACGTGCAATAGGCGCATTTTGTCGGACAGAAAGGAATGCCAATATAAATGCTCACACCGTTTTTTAACTCATATAAATCGGGAATGGCTCTTAATTGGACATCGGCAATGATGGCAAGAAGTTCACTCTTTTCCTGAGAAATACGATGCCGATCCTGTAACATCTGCTGGGCTTCTTCGGACGACATGCCTTGCCTGCGGTATTTATGATAAAGCTTTGTCGGTCGAATCCCGGTCAGGATGCCCCAAGCTTGCTGCATGCCAGTCGCCTGTTCCAAAACTTCCAGAAAGAGATGGGAATAAATCCGTTTCAGTTGCCGCGTTTTCGTCTTTTCATTCCCCTCCTCCGCCTTCTCCGAGAAAGCGGAGCCATACTGCCCGCCTTTCCAAGAAAGAGCCGCTTTCCCTTCATATATCCCATTTTGCAAATCCAAAGTGAATCCGACTTGAATTGCATCATCATCTTCTTCCTTTATAATGGAAGACTGTTCAAAAAACAGATTGGCCAAATGCGTGAACATCCGGATCCAATCATGTGGAAACGTCTCGGTTAAAATGATTTTCTGCAAGGTATTGTACCAACTTTCTTTCATGATTCCGATGAACGTCCATTGTATCAGGAAAAGCAATAGAAAAAAACCGGTGCGGGACCGGTTTGTGCCGATGGATTCGCATTAACATAATTAGGGATTGTTGTCGCTGTTGTGGAGAAAACTTAAAATTGAAACCCTGCCACACGTCGCAAGTTAACCATTTCGTAATCCCCTCTGTCCATCGATTTACTATCAACATCGGTATGATGATCACAAATGCGTCATACTAAATTGTTCTCTTAGTTTGTACTTTTGAATTTTTCCTGATGGCGTTCTAGGAAGGTCCTCTACAAAAACGATTTCCCGCGGCTTCTTATAACGTGCAATCTTATCTGTAACATATTCTAAAATTTCCTGTTCCGTCGCATTCTCGCCTGACTTCAATACAATGACCGCACATACGGCTTCAATATATTTGGGATCGGGAATTCCGATTACGGCCACATCACGAATAGCCGGATGACGAATGAGCGCATCTTCGACTTCCACTGCATAAATATTCTCGCCGCCGCTTCGAATCATATCTTTTTTTCGGCCTGAGATTGTTAAATAGCCATCCTCATCCAAGCTCCCTAAATCCCCCGTATGGCACCAGCCGTTGATGAATGTACTGGCTGTCTCTTCCGACTTCCCCCAATATCCCATGGATACAGCGGGACTCTTGATACATACTTCGCCCGTTTCTCCACTTTTCAATGGAGTCCCCTTCTCATCGACAACTTTCAATTCCGTGAAGGGCATCGCCTTCCCGACCGAATGTCCCTTGGATTGCGCATCTTCCGGATCCAAGGACGCGGCAACCGGCGTCCCTTCTGTCAGACCATACACTTGAACGAATCCAATTTGCGGAAATATTTCATGAAGCCGTTCGATGGCCCAAGGGATGACGGGATCTCCTCCCGAGAAAATCCTTTTTAATGTCGGTAATTGAAGCATGGCATGCCGAGGAATGTTCAGCATGTCATAAATCATAAATGGAAAAAATAGAACATCGGTCACCTGTTCTTTTTTAATTACTGCTAATGCTCTATTGATGTCAAATCCTCCGCTGTTCGTGATGACGACTGTTCCGCCCATTGTGAGAACGGAGAGAACCAAGTCTTCCATTGCGCCTACATGATAAAGCGGACCTGTGGTCATTCCGACGGTTTCCCTATCTATTCCCCATTTGAGTATTTGCATATTGGCAAACCACAAGGTATTCTCATGCGACCAAAGTGCTCCTTTCGGCCTCCCTGTAGTTCCTGATGTATACATCAACATGACGGGGTCTGATTGACGAATATCCACGCCCATTATTTCCGTTGCATCCCCTTGTTCAAGCTTGCTCCAACGACTTGCCCATTCGGGAACTGGGTATCCTTCCTCCTCCAAACAAACGAATCTTTTCACTTGTATGGACTTTTTGATCGGTTCGATTTTTTCAGTGAGACTCGAATGAAAACAGAGGATTTTAGTCCCGGAATCATTCAGGATGTACTCGAATTCTTCACTTGATAATCTGAAGTTTATTCTGACCGCGATCGCCCCCAGCTTTGCACAAGCAAAATAGAGAGCAAAATAGTCGAGGCAGTTAAACAAAAGAATACCGACCCTGTCTCCTTTTTCAATTCCCATTCGGCGAAGGGAATGCGCGTAACGATTCGTCATTTGATTCAATTCTCCATATGTCCAAAATGCCTCGGATTCCATTTTTAAAGCAATCTTCTCTGGATCAATTGTTTGGATATGTTTTTCGACTCTGCTCACTAAGTAACCGACATTCATTCCATAACACTCCTTTCCGATTAGCCCTCCATGGCATCGAGCATTTTTTCGTCCAACTCAACGGTCGATTTTTGAGTGATCAATGACACGGCAATAAAAGTTATAATCGAAAATGCGAACGCGACGGCACCCACAATGACGCCTGGCGGGAGTATGACAAGGCCATATTTCCCACTAAGCTCCAATGCAAAATTCAATACCAGCCCAATTATGATACTTGAAATTGCGCCATATTTAGTGGCCTTTTCCCAGACAAGCCCGAGGACAACAGCCGGAAATACTGCCGATGCAAACGTCCCCCAACCAAATACCCCCAGTAACGCGACCAATGTATCCATATAAAATGAAAATAAAGTGGAAATAACTAACAAACCTAAAACAGCCATTCGATTCCAGAACAGCTCATTTTTAATCTTAATGCCAAAAGCTCGTGGGATATCCCTCGTCAAACCAGATGCCCCTAACGTTACAAAACTGGAACCAGTGGACATGATGGCCGCAAGCAATCCAGCGATAACCAATCCACCAATGACAGGCGAAGTGAATTCGGTAATAAAAACAGTGAGTGCTTCATCGGGAGAAGCGAGTTCCGGAAAATTGCCTTTCACATACAACGACCTCGCGGTTAACCCAATCCCTATGACTAATAAAGTGCTGAGTGTATAAGCAAATCCGGCTGTGAATGCTCCCCACTTCAATTCTTTCTGGTTTTTGATCATCAAAAATTTGGTAATAAAATGCGGTTGTCCCGCAGCTCCCAAACTGAATAGGAAAACCCAGCATGCAATTGAGAGAATGGAATATGTTCCAAATGGTGATGCCAACAGCGGATCAGCATTGTGTAGTGTTTCAGTGATCGTTTGAACCCCGCCTCCAATATGAAGCGCCATAAAGAAGATGATAACGGAAACACCGACCATAATGACTCCTTGAAATAAATCCGTATATACTCCCGCAATAATGCCCCCGCCTACACAGTAGAATCCCAGGATGGCAAGCCCGATGATGGCTCCGACTTTGGGAGAGACGCCAAATACCGTATGCATGATGATTCCCATCGCTTGCACTTGCGTTCCCAGATAACCGATAACGCCTAGGGTAATTGCTACTCCCAGCCAACCCCGTACCGCTTTACTGTTGTATCTTTTTTCGACGACATCACCTAATGTGTAAACTTCTCCAAGTTCGCCCACTTTCCACATTCGTTTCCCAACTAAAAACCAAGTCAATGCAAATCCTAAAGGAGCGGCAATGCCAACACCCGCAACGAACCCCATCCCACCTGAAAAGGTAAGTCCTGTTCCTCCCAGCATCCCAAAGCCGCTTTGAATCGAGGAAAAAGCGGCGACGGCCATCACAAACATGCCCAGATTTTTACCCGCAATTAAAAAATCACTTGTCGTTTTCGTCTTTCCAGTAGCCCATATACCAATCAAAATACAGATCAATAAGTATACGATCACAATCGAAATAATGATACCACTCACTGTTTCCACCCCTTAATGTGAAAGATTTATCCTACTAAAATATTAATCTGTAATCGATTTTTCATTGGTAAAAGTCCATGCATATAATAAGCAAATCAGATTAGCCAACGGCCAAATACAAAGCACATACAATGCCAGGCTGGGCGTAAGCCCGAATATAAACGAACTTCCACCAGTCGGGGAGTCGATGGTCATAATATCCAGCCAACCATATAGCATGAAATAAGCGATAGAAACAGTTATAGGAATCCAGATTTTACGGGGATTTTCTTTTACACTTTTCAAGATGCCAGTCAAAATAGCAAGCCCGATTACAAATAAATAAGAATAAAGGATAAGTCTCCACGAAGCTGTAAGCATTCCAATAAGTGACAGACTCACAAAAAATAACAATGAATAGATGAGCTTATCGGAATATGACATAGCTAACCTCTCCTCGCTTTTAGATTGCAAGTGATTTCTGCTGTAAGTGCTGTGCCGTAAAAAATGGTTGTTGCAATGCCTTTCAACAATACTTGATGTTTACAACAGTAACCGCCCCATTAAGCTCACTAAAGGCTGTTTCATCTCGGGAACCTTCGGGACACCCGTTCCTTCCCAATTAGCAGCTACCGTTGCAACATATCTATTCATTTAATGCGGTTGTGCGTACAGTTCTTTCAGTTTGGACTTTTGTATTTTTCCGGCAGGTGTCATCGGTAAATCATCGACAAATACAAACTGCTTCGGTACTTTATAATCAGCGAGACGCTCTTGGCAATACGCTATCAACTCCGCCTCCGCCAGTTCCTTCCCTGCAGCAAGAACGATATAATAACGGCCGACCTCTCCATAGAATGGATCCGGAACACCGATGCCTGCCGCTATTTGAACATCGGGATGCATGGTTAATACATTCTCAATTTCTGCGGGCAGGATATTGAACCCACCTTGAATGTAAATCTCTTTTTTCCTACCTTTGAAACTGATATATCCTTCTTCATCCATAGTTACAAGATCACCTGTGTACAGCCATCCGTCTTCTGAAAAGGTCTCTCTTGTATTTTTTTCATCCCGATAATACCCCTTAGCCAGACAATCCCCTTTCAAGGCGAGCTCGCCCATTTTACCTGGTTCGACTTCTTGTCGATTTCCATCAACGACCTTGCCAATGAAGTCCCCAATAGGTACACCAATGGTTGTTTGAACTTTTTCAATCGAATCGCTTGGCTTTGATAAGATACAAGCTCCCGAGCTTTCGCTTAGTCCGTATAAGCTTACCAACTTCGTGTTCGGCATCGACTTCGTTATTTCATGGCATAACGCAGGTTCAACATTCGAACCGCCTATAAAACTAATTCGTATTGAACTCAAATCATATGCTGCAAAGTATTTATGGGAAAATAGCATTAGATACATCGTGGGAACTCCGCCAAAAAGTGTAGCCTTGTGCTGCTGAATAGCTGTTAATACCTTTTCAGGACGGAACTCTGGAATTAATACAGCTTTTCCTTTACTAATTAAGGTCACAGTTACCTGGCATGTAATACCACCAACGTGATTGAGAGGGAGACTTTGAATGGTTGTATCTTTTTCTCCAATTTGAAAATGCTTGACCTGTGCATCTGCTGAAGCTAATATGCTTCGATGGGTGATCATCGTGCCCTTCGGTTTCCCTGTTGTTCCCGATGTATAAATCATAATGGCCAGATCTTCCGGGCTAACTTCCGCTTTATGTTTATTTAGCGTTGTCTCATCCACACTCCGTTTGATTAGATCCGAAAAAGATAAACTGCCTTCAAACCCCTCCCCAATGAAAATATACTTTCCAACGGATGGGATTTTTGATTGAAATCCACTGAAGAATTCCGAAAAGTCAAAGCCCGGAACTTTGTCGATTGATACAATTGCCTTCACTTCAGAATGATTGAGCATATACTCCAATTCGGAATCTCTATAACGAGCACTGAGCGCAACGGTCCCAACGCCAATCTTTGTTGCGGCAAAATACGTAATGAGCCACTCCATTTGATTTAAGGCAAGGATTCCAAGATGATCTCCTCTTTGTAAGCCTTCTTCTAAAAACGCCGAAGCCAAACGATCTGTTACTTCATCCAATTGCTGATAGGTAAGGCTCTTTGAATCTTCACAGAGAAATATGTTATCAGGACAAGTGTGTACCGCTTTTTGCAATATATCGTTTATTGTTCCCATCTGTTGACCCCCTTGCTTTTTCTCCTTCGTTTACCGACCAACAAATTGAGGTGCCCGTTTTTCCGCAAACGCTTTCAATCCTTCTCGTGCATCCGTGCTTATAAATGCTTTATTTGCATATTTCCATTCTTCGTGGAACGCCAGCTCCATCGGCAAACTTTGCAAACGTACAACCGCTTCTTTTGTCGCTTGTACGGCAATCGGACCATTTCGGCATATTTTCTCCGCATAATCATCCGCTTCTTCCAATAGCCGGCTCGCCGGAACGATTTTATTGATCAATCCGATATCAAGCGCTTCCTTTGCTGTAATAGACTCCCCTGTCAGCAAAATTTCCATCGCCCTGCAATAAGGGATTTGCCGGACGAGTCTCACCAAGGAACCGGCCGCCGCCATGATCGACCATTTCGGTTCGGGCAAACCGAAAGTCGCATGCTCCGCTGCAATCCGGATATCCGTCGCTTGCAGGATTTCCATGCCCCCCGCCAAACAATGACCATTGACTGCCGCAATAATCGGCTTCCATAGTGGGTTATATTTCAAAACAACATCATCCAAGACATTCGGGTCCAATTGCCCTTCTGCGATGGCGGGAATCGTCTCCTTTAAATCGGCGCCGGCACAAAACGCCTTCTCTCCAGTGCCGGTTAAAATAACCACTCGGACGTCTTCGTCTTTCCCGGCTTCTTTGAAGGCTTCCGCGAGTTGACGAAAGCCTTCCGGAGTCATCGCGTTCATCGCTTCAGGCCGATTCAGAGTAATGTAAGCTTTATTTGAAACTTTTTCATATAGGACCGGATCTGTCATTCTTATGCCGACCCCCTTTCTTGCAACGCCACCCCCTCTTTATTAATCAAAACTTTCAAGACGCCCGTCGTCACAGTTTCCCCTGTTTGTTTTACAATCTTTTGAGTCGCGGTCACAACCCCCGTCCCATTCCTTTTGTCCTGTAAATCCGTCACTTCCAACTCGACGTGAATGGTATCATTAATAAACGTTGGATGAATGAACCGGAGATTCTCGATTCCGTAAAAAGCGACGATGATTTCCGGCTCCATCACTTGGAGACCGGTTGCGGCCGACAATACAAGCATCCCGTGAGCAATCCGTTGCTTGAACGGCGTATTATTTTCCGCGTATTCCTTATCTGTGTGAAGTGGGTACCAATCGCCACTGAAAGCGGAAAACATGACGATATCCGCTTCCGTGATCGTGCGCCCTCTGGAGCGCCATGTTTCTCCGATTTCAAAGCGATCAAATTTTTTATCAAACATAATCATCAACCCCTCAAATGATGGAATTTTCCGTCTCCTTAGAACGCAAGACAGTCTTCAATACCTTTCCGGTTGCGTTTCTTGGCAGTTCATCTACCAATTCAATTTGCTTCGGAATTTTAAAGGAGGCAAGCTTCCCTTCACAAAACTCTCGGATACATATCAGACTGATAGGCTCGGCAGCGTCCTTCAAGGCGATCACCGCTTTCACGGACTCTCCCCATTTTTCATCTGGATATCCTAAGACTGCGACTTCCTTAATGTTGGGATGCCGGAATAACACTTGTTCGACCTCTATCGGATAAACGTTCTCGCCTCCCGTGATGATCATATCTTTCATGCGGTCGACGATATAGAGGAATCCTTCCTCATCTTGTTTCGCCAGATCCCCGGTGAAAAACCATCCATTCTTGATCGCTCTCTCCGTCTCTTCGGGTTTGTTCCAATATTTCACGAAGATATTCGGTCCTTTGACGATTAGCTCCCCGACTTCCCCGATCGGCACCTCCTTTTCGTTAGGATCGACAATTTTTATTTCGGTATGAATTGGAGGTTTTCCGACGGAACCGTTTTTCCGCAAACTATTTTTGCTATCCAGTACTGCTACAACCGGCGCTGTTTCGGTTAAACCAAATCCTTCGAAAAATGGAACATTCCGTTTCTGGAAAAACTCGATGACCGTGATAGGACACGGCGCTCCACCGGATATATTTAGGGTCAATGATCTGATGTCATACTCATCTATCCGAGGGAATTGCATAATGGCAAGCCACATCGCCGGCACAAGGAATAGGGCTGTAATTTTTTCCTTTTCGATGATGTCGAGCGTTCCCTGGGGATTGAACCTGTCTTCCAGCACGACAGTTCCGCCCCTGTACAATGTCGGTGTCGTGAAAATATTCATTCCCCCGATATGGAATAGGGGAGCCACTGTCAGCGTGATCGTTTCTTGATCAATCGGGAATTCATGGATGACATTAATCGCATTCCATTGGGTGTTTCCATGTGTCAGGAGGGCACCTTTTGGTCTTCCCGTCGTCCCGGATGTATACATCATCATATGGGCGTCATCCAGCCCGATTTCATATTCCGGCTCTTCATTGGACGCCTGCCCAAGAAGTTGTTCGTAATGGACATCCGTTCCCGCCTGCTCATCGCCTACCCGGATATAAGAACGGACAGCCGGGACTCTTTTCCTCAGTCCTTCCGCTATCGCTTTGAGCCTTTCATCGTACAGAAACAAGATGCCGCCTGAATCGTTGACAATATATTCGACTTCATCCACGCTTAAGCGGAAGTTTATCGGGACGAGGATTGCACCGATTTTCGCGCAGGCAAACATCGCTTCCATTAATTCATTCCGATTCAAAAGAAGTGCGTTCACCCGATCCCCTTTTTCCACGCCTAGCTGGACGAATGCGTTTGCCAATCGATTGACACGGTCATTCAATTCCGAGTACGTGAATCGTCTGTCTTTGTAGACGAGCGCAACCTTATCCGCATTTCGATCACTATGCTGCAAAAGCCATGAACCGATTCCCTTTATCATAATCGGACGCCCCTTTTTCATTTTTTACTGGACAACATTCGATTCCGTATACAAGTCTGTATATGCCTTCCGTAGCTGCTGTTTCTGGATTTTCCCCGTCGTTGTCATTGGGAACTCCTCAACAAATACGACTTTCTTCGGAACTTGGAACCCCCCCAGATGCTGTTTACAATAAGCGATAATGTCCTCTTCGGATAAGGATTTTCCCTCTTTACAACGGACAAAAGCTGTCACGGCTTCAATCCATTTCTCATGCGGCAAACCGATCACCACTGCGTTTTCCACTTCGTCCATGTTCAATAGCGTCTGTTCAATTTTAATGGAGGCGACGTTTTCCCCGCCGGTTTTGATCATATCCTTTTTACGATCTACAAACACCAGCTGGCCGTCTTCATCCCAGTAGCCAAGATCCCCGGTATGGTGCCAGCCGAATAGCCGTGTTTCCTTTGTCGCCTCTTCATTATCCAAATAGCCGGTCATGACATTCGGACCGCGATGCACGATTTCACCAATTTGCCCCTTCGCCAAAATGTTCCCTTCTCCATCCATCACCGCCGTATCGTTCAGAATTGCGGTCGTTCCCCAATAAGAACCGAATCTTTTCAGCTGCTCTTCCGGCTTGAAAAACATCGTACCCGGATACATTTCCGTTTGCCCGGTACCTAGCAGGAAGTCCGCCTCCAATTCTTCGATCCCTTTCCTTAAGGTGTTCTGGTCCATCGGTGCCATCGCATATAAGCAAGTTTTCAGTGATTTCAAATCATAGTTGCGCCGATTCGGGTGATGGATGATTGCTCGGTACATCATCGGCAATGCGAACATAAATGTCCCCTTCTCCTTTTCAATCCACCCCATGAAATGATCCGGTTCAAATTTCTTCATTACGACGACCTTGGATCCGACTGCAAAAAATGAAGCGAGAAATGCATGTTGGGCACAATGGAACATAGGCATGACTGCCAACGGGACATCGCTTTCCTTCAATCCGAGTTCGATAATATTGCTGAAACCTGAAAAGTAAACGGCTAGGTGGCTAATGCGAACCCCTTTCGGATTACCGGTCGTCCCACTGGTGAACATGATTTGTGCCACATCCCGATCCTGGATGTCGACTTCCGACTCCTCATCGGATTGTCCGATAAGGGCGTCTGCAAAGGATTTTTCAGACCCCTGTGCATGATTCGTAACTAAGACAGGAAGTGTCCCGTATGGGGAGCGATCCATCTGCAAAAATGCCTGATCCAGCACAACCAGCTTCGCTTCCACTTTGTCTAAAATGTATTTTTTTTCAGCACTGGATACGCCCGGATTCACCGGAACCCAAATCAACCCGGCCTTCTGGATACCGAACATGGCGATGGCGTGTTCGATGGAGTTTCCGCATACAGTCGCTACGGCATCCCCTTTTTTATATCCTTGACTGATCAAATAGTTTGCAAAGCGGTTGCAAGCTTGCTCTAGCTCCCGATACGACAGTCTTTTGTCATCCTCCACAATGGCCGTCTTCTCTTCAAAACGACTCGCGGACCTCCGAATGATATCGCCGATTGCGACACGGTTAACAACTGAAATTTCTTCGATCATCATCAATTCCCCCGTTTCATTAAGTTGAAGTGATTTGAAGTTTCTTCGTTAAAATTTCATTCATGATTTGTGTGGTTCCGCCTCCAATTGATAGAAGACGGGCATCCCGCCAATATCGCTGGACTGGAAACTCCATCATATAGCCATTTCCACCGTGGATTTGAAGAGCCTGATCACATACCCGGTTGACCATCTCGGTCGCATACGCTTTCGCCATCGTCGCTTCTGTTGACACATCATCTCCTTTGTCATATCGATAAATTGCCCGATATGTAATATGTCTCGCCTTTTCGATGTCGACGGCCATGTCCACCATCTTATGGCGGAGCACCTGGAATTGGGTGAGCGGCCCCCCAAATTGGATGCGCTCCTTGCCGTACCGGACCGTATCTTCCAAAGCCTTTTCGGCTAGTGCAATACTGTTGAGGGCCAATGTCAACCGCTCCCATTGGAAATTGATCATAATATATTTGAATCCTTCGTTCAGCTTTCCAATAAGGTTCTCTTTTGGCACTCTCACGTTCTCAAAATATAGTTCTCCCGTATCCGAGGCACGCCAACCCAACTTGTCGAGTTTCTTTCCAACCGAAAAACCTTCCCAATCACTTTCCACAATGAAAAGACTCGTGTTTCGATGTCCCGGACTGTCATCCGTCTTCGCCGCGACAATCACATAATCCGCGTACACTCCATTCGTGATGAATGCCTTCGATCCATTCAGCAAGTAATACTCACCTTTGTCGACAGCCCGGGTTGTAATCGATGAGACATCACTGCCCGCATCAGGTTCGGTAATTCCAAGTGCCGCAATCTTTTTCCCTTCAATGCCGGGCTTCAAGTATTTTACTTTTTGCTGTTCATTTCCAAAACGCCAAATCGTCGTCATCGCGATGCCAGTATGTGCACCAATGGCGGCGGCCGCTCCCCCCGACCCGCATTTTGTAAGCTCTTCCGTGAAAACAGCTTCCATCATGAGATCGGATTCCGCCCCGCCGTATTTTTCCGGAAACTTGATTCCTAAATAGCCCAAGTCTCCCATTCTTTCAAACAGTTTGCGGGGGACGCCCCCATCCTTCTCCCACTTTTCGATATGCGGGATCATTTCCTTTTCCACGAACTTTCTGACCGACTGGCGGAACTGCTCATGCTCCTCTGTGAAAATCCAATGGCTCATCTGACTGCCTCCTTTATCCGCTCCAGGTCCATTTGTTTTGAAATGATTTCTTTCATTACCTCATCCGCTCCCGCTCCGATACGGTGGAGCCTTGTATCACGCCAAATGCGCTGGATCGGGTATTCTGTCATATAGCCGTTCCCGCCAAAAATCTGCAATGCGCGGTCTGCCACCCAATGCGCCATCTGGGCTGCCGCAAGTTTCGTAATGGAAATCTCCTTACTCGGCACTTCCCCATTCGAAAAACGATACGCAGTCGCATAGGTCAACTCTTTGCACACTTCGATTTCTGTTTTCATCTCAGCAAGCAAATGGGCAATCACTTGGAAATTAGCAATTGTCTGGTTAAATTGCTTTCTCGTTTTTGCATAGTCATAGGCCAGATCATAAGCGTATTCCGCCATTCCGATCGAACCGGCCGCCGAAATCATCCGCTCCCCTTGAAGTTCCCACATAATATAGGAGAAACCCATTCCTTCCTCCCCGAGCAGGTTGGCATGGGGCACCCTGACATTGTCGAAGATCAACTCTGCAGTATCCGAGGAGCGCATCCCGACTTTGTCCAGCTTCCTGCTGATGGTCACGCCCGGACTATCCAGTTCCACTAAAAATAGGCTGATCCCTTTATAGCCCGGTGCGTCCGATGTCCGTGTGACAAGCGTGACGAAGTCCGCACGTGTTCCATTCGTGATGAACGTTTTCGATCCATTGATGACCCATTCATTGCCTTCCCTGCGTGCCCGTGTCTCGATTGACGCGACGTCCGACCCATGATTCGGCTCAGTGATTCCGATGGCAGCAATTTTATCCCCTTTGATGGCAGGCTTCAGAAACCGTTCTTTTTGATCGGTTGTGCCGAATTCCGCGATTGGCGGAGTCGCCATATCCGTTTGAACGGCAATCCCCATCGGAAAGCCTCCGCATCCACATTTGGCAAGTTCCTCCGCAAATACGATGCCTGTGAAATAATCGCCGCCTTGGCCACCTACCTCTTCGGGATAACGCAGTCCAAGGAACCCCAATTCGCCCATCCTTTTTACCATCTCCCGCGGAAACACACCCGCCTCTTCCCACTCTTCCACAAAGGGAGCTACCTCTTTTTCTACAAATTTACGGATCGTTTTACGTAACAGCTCATGCTCTTCCGTAAAATAAGGTGCATAGGTCATATGCACACCTCCATTTCTCAACATTCTATTCAATATGGCTAAGCAGCTCTTTCGGAACTTCGATTTTCATCCGGAGTAAATTGGTGCCGAAGCACTTCCCTAGATTATCGACACGGATGGATGTCGATCCTCCTCCATTCAATGCATCTTTCAAAATGAAATTGAAAGCGTGGATGGCGGGGACATCATGGCGGATGACCTCCCCTTTCACCAGCCCTTGAAAATGCTTCTTCACTTTTTCGGCTGTCACCTGTTCGGAAAATAGCTCATACCAGTTTTCATCGGAGGCGAATAATCCGACATTCACCGTATTTCCTTTATCGCCGGATCGTGCCTGGGCGACATCGCTTAAAAGGACTTCATACATATGTCCCCACCTCTTCCACTATGATTTCCACTTGGTTTTCCACCACTTCCCTCGGGATGAGGGCAGACCACATGCCAAGCAGCTGCCTAGGGGGGATATTCCCATGGAAAGCGCCGGCAGATGGAGGGCCATTCAGAAACAGGGGAGGAAACAGACGGGCCAATCGTGCTGCATCTTGCCTCGTTTTTGCCCTGACGGCCATTCGCAAATACACCTCGTTCAACTCTTTATCCGGTTCTTTTGCAAGGGGACCGTGCAAGGAATCATATCCCAGGTAACTCGTCTGGATCTCTTCATATTCCAAACCGGCCCTTTCGATTTGCTTGCGTATGATTTCATCGGACTTCCTTGCTTTTTTCAAGGCGTCCGGCCATGAAAATCCGACGATTGCTTGGCCCATGTAGCCATCTTCATAACCCATCACGATCTTTAACTCGTCAGGCCTCGGTTTTCCTTTGACGCCGCTCACTTTCACTCGATTGTCCCCACAATTTTCAAGCTTCACTTGGGTGACATCTACAATGACATCCGGTGTCACATACGCAGACGGATCATGGATTTCATACAGCATCTGCTCTTTCACTGTATCCACGCTCACCAAACCGCCACGTTCCTCCACTTTCGTCAAGATGAAATCACCTGTTTCATCGACTTCCGCAATCGGATACCCTATTTCCTCCATCCGTTGGACTTGCTCCCAGGAGCCACTGAAATTGCCTCCCGTCGATTGGGCGGAACATTCCAACAGATGACCCATAAACACGCCACTGGCAAGGCGGTCCCAGTCCTCTTCAGACCAGCCGAACTCATAGATCAGCGGGGCAAGAAACTGTGCCGTATCCGTCGTCCTCCCTGTGACGACGACATCCGCCCCCTGTTTAAGCGCTTCCACAATTGGCATCGATCCAAGATAGGCGTTTGCAAACATCAATTTCTCTTTCACCTTCCCGATCGGTTCACCCGTTTCCATATGGTCGAGGGAAATACCTTGTGCCGTGAGGTCATCGATTTGCCCAATCAAATCATCCCCAGTCACGACCGCCACTTTTAAATCATCCAATCCCAACTCTTTGGCAATCCGGATGACCTCTTGCTGTGCCCCGATCGGATTGATTCCTCCTGCATTCGTCAATAATTTAATCCCTTTTTGCTTCACATAAGGCAGCAAAGCTTTCATCGAAGTAGTAATGTCGCGCGTGTATCCGAGATTTTCATTTTTTTGCTTATCTTTTAATAGAATGGCCATTGTCAATTCGGCGAGACAATCAAAACTCATGTAATCAACATCTCCATATTTGGCCGTAGCGATGGCAGGTTCGATGGTGTCCCCGTAAAAACCTTGCGCGGCCCCTATCCGTATTTTTTTCATAGTTACTCATCTTCCTTTCTATATAGGTTGAAATAAATAACTTCTTCTAACCGTTGATTTCCGTTTCGAGCGGACGCTTTCCGCGGGCACGGCTTCAGCCAATCGAACAGCGAAGGGTTCGATTGGCCTTAATTTCTGCGTACTTTGTAGAAATTAAGGCATCCCCCTTTATGACGGCCTTCGCTGGAGTCGCCGCTCTGCACTCCAATCAACTAATAGGTAAAATATTAAATTCAACTTATATATTATTTTTCAAGGATGATGACAGGATCTCCTTCTTGGACGAAATCTCCTTCCGCCACCTTTATCTCCTTAACGGTCCCTGTATCTGCGGCTTCGATCGGCACTTCCATTTTCATGGATTCCAAAATGACAACGACGTCTCCCGCCGATACGGTTTCCCCTTCCCGGACTTCAACTTTCCACACACTTCCACTCATCTGAGATCGGATTTCCATCGATTGCTCCTCCTTATTTTCCTGACCATTCAGGTCTCCTTTTTTCGAGAAATGCGGAAGCGCCTTCTTTTAAATCCTCGCTTTGAAAGGACACAAGCCGCAAAGTCGACAAATAATCGAATGACTTCATAAAATCCATCTGTTCGGTTGTAAAATAGGCATCCATCCCTAAGCGGACTGCCAGTGGACTATGCGAGGCGATGTTTTTCGCAAGTGCCCATGTCTCCTCTTCCAACTGGTCATGTGGGACAACCCGGTGAACCAGGCCGTATTCTTTCGCCCTTTCAGCGTCCATCATTTCAGCTGTCAGCATCATTTCCATGACACGCCGGTTGCCCACCGCGCGCCTCACCCATGGCAAGATGACAAAAGGGACAAGGCCAAGCGACAACTCGGTCAACCCTAACTTTGCCCGATCCGAAGCAATCGCGATATGCGACATTGCCACAAGACCCGTCCCCCCTCCAAGCGCGGGACCGTTTACGGAAGCTATGATCGGCGTTTGGACCTCCGCGCCTAACTTGAACAGTTCCGTGCTTTCACGACCTTCGCGATGAAGTTGAGGAACCGGTTTTGTAAAATTCTCTTTGAACTCATTCAGGTTACCACCCGCAGAAAATGCCTTCCCCGCCCCCGTCACGATAATCGCATGGACATCTTCGTCCCGGTCCGCTGTGCGGATGGCCTCCGCTAACTCATCTGTTAGTCGGGCGGTGAGGGGATTACGCATCTCTGGAAGATTCAGCGTGATTTTGGCTATATGTTCGCTCACTTCATACAATATGGTTTCAAAGTTCACGTTTATCACCTCGCTTTCCGTAATAATTACACTGGATGGATGGCATTCCGTTTTTCATACTTCGTCACGCGTTTCGTCCGATATAATTTGAATCGGCGGATCAGTTCCGGACGCAGTTCATCAAACCCGACCAAATCGTCAATAATCAGCTCCGAAGCAAGTTTGAAAATATCGATGTCATCGGTGTACTCCTTCCTTTTCTCACTTATGAATGCAGGCCGTTCCTCTTCCGGAAGTTCCATGATCTTATTGAAATAAACCGCATTGACCGCAGCTTCGGGACCCATCACTGCAATTTGCGCGCTAGGCAGGGCCAGTACAGAATCCGATCCAAAAGCCGGGCCCGCCATCGCATAAAGCCCTGCACCAAAACATTTGCGCACGACAATCGAGATGATGGGCACGCTCGCTTCGGACAATGCTGAAATCATCTTCGCACCATGCCGGATGATTCCGTTCTGTTCCACTTTCGATCCGATCATATAACCCGGTACATCGGATAGGTAAAGCAATGGGATGTTATACGCATTACAGATCATGATGAAACGGGCTGCTTTGTCGGGGGAGTCGACGAATAATGTGCCTCCCTTCACTTTGGATTGGTTGGCGATAATCCCTGTCACTTCCCCATTCAACCGAGCAAATCCGGTAATCAATTCAGGGGCGAACAGTTTTTTATACTCCAGCCAACTCCCCTCGTCGATCACTTGGTCGATCAGTTCATACATATTGAAAGGTGTATTCGGATTCAGCGGGATGATCTCCGCGATGCTTCGTCCATTCACCGGATTGGCTCCTTCTTTCTTCGGGGCTTTCTCCTGCCAATTTTGGGGCATATATTCCAAATAACGCTTACAAAAATCGATTGCCTCCTCTTCGCTTTCCACAAGCACGTCTCCCAATCCGCTTACGGAGCAATGCATTTTTGCTCCACCCATTTCGTCCATCGTCGTCTTTTCCCCGATCGCCATTTCCACCATTCTCGGAGAACCTAAATAGGCGCTTGAATTTTGTTCGATCATGACGACCAGATCAGAAAACGCCGGAACATAAGCGGCACCTGCGGGCGATGGGCCGAATAACACAGTGATTTGCGGGACGACTCCCGATAATTGGATCTGATTGTAGAAAATTCTTCCGCCGTGACGTTTTCCAGGGAACACATTTAACTGTTCGGTTATCCGTGCGCCAGCGGAGTCAATCAGATAAAGGATTGGAATCTTCAAATCGGCAGCCTTCTCTTGGATACGAATATTTTTTTCAACTGATTTCGGACCCCAAGATCCGGCCTTCACTGTGGAATCCGCTGCTAAAAAACAAACGGGACGACCGTTGATCTCTCCTATTCCCGTGATACAACCATCCGCTGGAAGAGACGGATCTTCACTGTTTACAAAAACCCCATCCTCCACAATCGAGTTGGGATCGAATAGTTTTTCCAAACGTTCCCGTACGAATAATTTTCCCTGTTCCTTATTTCGCGCATGATATTTTTCCAAGCCGCCTTTTAAGATACGTTCTTTTTCCGAATAATAGCGTTGATAATCATTCCGCAATTCTCTCACCCCTATTGGACAAATTTTGCTTTTCACTATATTTCATTGCAATTTCTGTGCCAACCCTTCAAAAGCCTGAACGCATGGCAAACGTCCCAAAATTCACATGACGATTTCCATTCACTTGTGCACATCGCTTAACAACTGTCTGAAAATTAACACACTTGTATTGATTCTTCGCTATAGCTTCCTTACAATAGAGATGTGACTATTTCTTTTAAAAACTTGATAGTTACAAAGGAGCGCATACCATTGCTAGTTCAGCAACTCTACTCTTCCAATTTTATTGAAGTAACTAGAGAAAGCACTGCAAGAGAAGTAATGAATTGTTTTTTACAGGAGCAACAAGATCTTGCTTGCGTCATTGAACACGGACAATTGCTTGGTATCGTCACAAAATATGCCTTATATCGCCTACTTCTGAAAAGTGAGTCCCTCGATACGACAATTGGGTCGGCCATGATTCAAAGCGTCGTCACAGTCAACGAAAAAGACAGCGCTTACGACGCGAAGGATGTTTTGGTCGAGAAAGGTATCGGGCATGCCGTCGTTCTCGATGACAGGGGAAATGTAACAGGAGTCATGGCAAAATCCGAATTGATCAAGGGATTGATTACAAGTACGCATATTGTGGCCAACCGGTTGAAAACACTGGTGGACCATTTACAGGAGGCTGTCCTCTCCGTGAATTTGGACATGCGGGTGACATCGCTGAATACCAGCGCACTGACACTGCTCCAACTGGTTGAAGAAGAGGTGATGGACCGGTCGATTGCCCAGTTTTCCTCCGATCTGTCCGCTGGTTTCCGGGAAGCCATCCAAACGGAGAAAAGTTATATAAAACGATTGTATTTTCCAAACGCCACGACGATCGCATCGTTCATCCCGATCAGGGAGTGGACATCCATCACCGGAGCCATGGTCGTCCTGAAGGATGTAACCGATTACGAAAATGTCGCAATGGAATTGGAATCGACGAAAAGAATTGAAAAGATGCTTGATAGCGCACTGGAACTGGCCTATGACGGCGTATTGATGACGGATATGGACGGGAAAATCACAAGAGCCAACCATAGTATCCTTTCCTTCTTCGGTTTCTCTTCCATGAAAGAAATTATTGAACAGCCGATCGATCGGATCATCCCTGAAATCTCTTCCGAAAAAAGTATTTTGCAAAATGAAAGCGTAGAGGGGGAACTGGTCGAAATTCAAAACAAAAAGGCCATTTTATCTCAAATGCCCATCATTCAAGACGGGAAAAAGATTGGCGCCATCTTCAAGTTGATCTTCAAACAGTTGGATGTGTGGAAAGATTTATTGCATCATGTGGACCGCCTTGAGGGGGAAATCTCCTTTTACCGCGGAGAACTGCTGAAAGCCTCTATGGATAATGACCCCTTCGGCCTGCTCATCTCAAAGAGCAAGAAAATCGACCTGTTAAAAAAAGAGGCGTATATCGCTTCGCAAACCTTTTCCAATATATTGATCACCGGGGAAAGTGGCACGGGGAAAGAATTACTCGCTGACGGAATCCACCAATCTTCCGGCCGTCCCGGGGCCTTTATAAAAGTGAATTGCGGTGCAATCCCGGAGGAACTCCTTGAATCTGAGTTTTTCGGTTATGTGGATGGGGCATTTACAGGTGCCAAAAAAGGGGGAAAGCCCGGAAAATTTGAATTGGCGGATGGGGGAACACTGTTCCTCGACGAAATCGGGGACATGCCCTTGCCATTGCAAGTCAAACTTTTACGCGTATTGCAAGAGAAGGAATTTGAACGGATCGGGGATACGAAAACGAGGAAAGCCGATGTCCGTATCCTGGCCGCGACAAATAAAAATTTGTTGGAAATGGTGCAAGCGGGCACTTTCAGGGAGGATCTCTATTATAGGATCCATGTTATCCAACTGCGGATCCCCCCTCTTCGGGAACGTTTGGAAGATATTCCGCTGCTATGCGAATTCCTGTTGGAGAAGTTCAAATTGAAGGCATTTAAACCGATGGAAGGGGTCACCCCAAAAGCCTTACTCCGATTAAGTCAATATGAATGGCCCGGCAACGTGAGGGAATTGGAAAATGTCCTGGAGCGTGCCTTCCACTTTTCCACCGGCAATTGGATTGACGTTGAAAATCTGACACTCGAAACCGCCCAGCCTGACATCCCCAAAGGAAAACCGGTAGTCGAGCCGATATCTCCTTCAAGCGATAAGGGTTTCAATCCAAAGGAGCTAATGGACAATACGGAAAAGTCCCTATTGATACAAGCGCTCACCAAAGCCGATGGAAACCGAACAAAGGCGGCTGAAATCCTAGGCATCAGCCGATCCACTCTGTATCAGAAAATAAAAAAATTCCAAGTGAAAGAGAAATCCCATTTCAATGTAGACCCATGAAGCACCGAACGGGTTGGTTTCGTGCGATTCCCGTCAACAAAAAAACCGGCCAGGTGGCCGGTTTTTTTAGCTGATGGATTCATATAAGTTTTGCACGGGCTTCATCAGAACACGATTCACTTCTTCAATAAGCCCGCTCAACTTCATTTCCGCTTCGAGCATCGCCATGATCTTTGGATTCTGTTGCGCCAGTTGAGCTGTTTTTTGCGCGTATTCCAATTCTTCCGGGGCGATTTCTTCTCCTTGCATCTGTTTCTCCTGGAGGGTCATCTGGATTTTCCGGAAACTTTTAAACAGTTCCAATGCCGTCCCATCTGCCTTTACTTCTTCGATCGCTTCCTGAACCGCTTGAAACTCCGCTGTTTGACGAAACGTCGCTTCCAATTTGTTCAAATCATCATAAATATTCACTGCCATGTTCTCATTTCCCCTCTTATGTTAGATTCGTAAAAAAGACGATCAATCCTTGGACGATACCGATCACGCCACCGAGCAATGCACCAAGAACGGTGATCATTTTAAATTCCCGACGTGAAATGCCGAGGACCAAATCTTCCAATACCGCGACTGGAAATGTATCAACTTGTTCCTTGACGATTTCATCAAGCTTCAATTTGCGAAGCGAAATTTCCAATTGGGCCTCCGCCTGCCGGAAAGCGAAATCGGCAAGTTTCGGAGTGACGTGCTCAGCTGTCCAAGCTGCGCCATCCGCCCAATAATCATGGATGGTTTTATCCAACCGTGCTTCCAAATCCAGTTCCTTCTTAACATATGCTTGGATGGAGGCAAACAATCCATCCCAATCAAATCCGCCGATCAATTCCTCGATAGGGCGCTGTTGCAAACGGGTCCATTCGGTATCGATCAGGTTATATAGCAAATCATACGTCCCCTGCGCCTCGACGAATTTCAACGCCTCCCGCTGAACTTTTCCGACAAGCTTGTCCGAATCACCAAAGAACATGTTCACCATGCTGCCGATCGTTCCTTTAGTCGCCAGAAAATCGTCGATTAATTGCTGGAAGACTAGCTTGCCTTCCGGCGAATCAATGAATCGGCTGGCCCGATTCAAAATATACGTAGTTGCGGGAGCGATCTTTTGCTGCACTTGCTTCTGCCATTCGGAGGGCATCACGTCTTCCAGGGAACCCGTAGTCAATTTGGTCCGTACCGCCAGCAACTGCTCATCGACAACAGCGAGCAGCTTCTGTTCCGTCTTCCCGACCAGATTTTCCGCACCCGCCAACTCGAGCCAATTATGGATCGTCCGGTCGGAATGAAGGACGTGTTCCTCCACTTTCCGTTGGAGGAACTGCTCCGCTTTCCGTTCCATATCCGGAGTCAATAATTTCTTCCGAAACGTATCCGGGGTCAATAAATAATTCGTCACCGTTTTTCCAAGCTGCCTCGCCAATTCATCCCGGCGCTTCGGAATAAGCCCGGGGGTAAACGGCAGGCGCCATTGGCCAATATACTTCGCCTCATGCGGCCGGAATAACATTTTAATGGCTAAGTGGTTGGTAAAACCACCGATCAGCGCACCGATCAAAGCCATGAATAGAATTGTCCATATAAAATTCAATCGCGTCACCTTTTTCCATTCATATCGTTCCAATTATAGCAGAATCGGCCGTAACAGAAAAAGATTAGGGGTTGGCGACGGTCGGGCCTCATTCATCGGTCCGAGGAAACTGCATACAACCTGTCCCACCGCCTTTGCCGCGACAAATAATGCCGCTACGCTAATCATCCCCGAACAGTACAGTGTGGAAACAGTTTCCAAAAACAAGGGGGAGTGATACGATCGATGGACTAAGAGTTGTAAAGGAGGAACAAAATTGGAGAGGGAATTTATCGATCATCTTAATCGAAAAGTGACATTGAACGATTTGCCGCAACGGATCATCTCTTTATGCCCTGCGATCACCGAGACGTTATTCGCCCTTCGAGCAGGCGACCGCATCGTCGGCAGGACGAGGTATTGCATATTCCCGGAAGATCGGGTGAAACAAGTGCCGATCGTTGGCGGGACGAAAGAAATGGACCTAGATAAAATCCGTGCCCTGAAACCTGATTTGATCGTCATGGAAAAAGAGGAGAACACGGCCGAGATGGTGGCCGCTTTGGAGAAAGACTTTCCGGTTTACGTAGCGGAAGTCCAGTCCATCCCAGATGCCTACCGGCTGATCCAGTCCCTCGGGGGATTGACGGGTCGGGATGCCGAAGCTGCCCAGCTCATTGAAGAAATCCGCACCTCCTTTCAAACATTGCCTAAAAGAACCGGGCAACGGGTCGCCTATGTCATTTGGAAAAATCCTTATATGACGGTTGGCAAAGACACATATATCGAATCCGTCCTAAAACAGCTCGGCTTCTCCGTCCCTTTCACCGAAATGGAAGGCAGATATCCCGCCGTGACGGAAGCAGATTTCCAACAGGCGAACTTGGATTTCATCTTTTTGGCTTCCGAACCATTTCCGTTCCGGGAAAAGCATCTGGCAGAATTCCAAAAGATCTGCCCCGAAACGAAAGTGATCTGTGTCGAAGGGGAGATGTTCTGGTATGGGGCACGGATGAAAATTGCCGCGGATTACTTTGAAAATCTAATGATTACATTATTGGAGGAATCAAAAAACGAGAAATCCTGAATGACTCGGGATTTCTCGTCTCTTTGCAAATCAAATCTGTACGTCCTGCGGCGGTTCACCTTTTTTATTCATCACCCGGATCGCCTCCGGAGTGATTTTCAAAATAACAAGGTTCGGATCGTTCGGCCCTTCAAACCACACCTCCATATACTCGTTCCACACTTTGTCAATCATATTTTCCCCTTGTGAAATTTCCACCGTGCCCTGAATTTCCAGAAAAGCATCGCCAAATCCGTCCCCTTCATAGCCAATCAAAATATGAGTATGCGGGTTCTGTTCCAGCTCATCCACTTTTTCCGTCTTCTTCGATGTGACCGTGTATAAAGTGAATCCATCGTTAAAAAATGTCATATAGCGGCTATGTGGCTTGTTCTGTTGCACGGTCGCCATTGTCCCGATATGACTTTCATCCAGGATTTTGCGTGCCGTCTCTTTTGCATCCATGTAAGTTTCCTCCTTTTTATTCCTCGTTCCTTAGTCTTCCTTTCCCTTCCTATCGATAAACATTTTCCGGCGCAAAAAACTCCCGCACAGATTGAACGGGAGTTTCCAAATTATTGTCCTGCCGTCACAGCGGCTTTCCGTTTCGCTTTCGCTTCCAAACGGCGCTGATGCAAAATCGGCTCCGTGTAACCGTTCGGCTGTTCGATCCCTTTGAACACCAGATCGCATGCCGCAGCGAATGCTACGGAGTCATCGTAATCCGGAGCCATCGGTTGATAGATTGCGTCATCCGCATTCTGTTTATCCACGACAACCGCCATCCGTTTCATCGTCTCCATCACTTGCTCTTCCGACACGATGCCGTGATGCAGCCAGTTCGCGATATGCTGGCTGGAAATCCGCAGCGTCGCCCGGTCCTCCATCAAACCGATGTCATTGATGTCCGGAACTTTCGAACAGCCGACACCTTGATCAATCCAGCGGACTACATACCCGAGGATGCCTTGTGCATTATTATCCAACTCTTGCTGAATCTCTTCCGGTGACCAGTTCGTGTCCGGAGCGACCGGAATTTCCAAGATGGCGTCGCGATAATCGATTGTGCTGTCGATCCCCTGCTGAACCGCCTTCACGTCAATCTGATGATAATGAAGGGCGTGCAACGTCGCTGCTGTCGGAGATGGAACCCAAGCAGTGTTTGCTCCGGCTTTCGGATGAGCAATCTTCTGTTCGAGCATCGCTGCCATCATATCCGGCATCGCCCACATCCCTTTACCGATCTGTGCATGGCCCGGGAGACCCGCATCGATACCGACCGCGACATTCGAAGATTCATACGCTGCCAGCCAGTTCGTCGCTTTCATGTCGTTTTTACGGATCATGACGCCCGCTTCCATCGACGTATGGATTTCATCACCCGTCCGATCAAGGAACCCGGTATTGATGAAGGCAATCCGTTCTTTCACTTCATTGATACATGCCTTCAAATTGAGCGATGTCCGGCGCTCTTCATCCATCAAACCGATTTTCAATGTATGGCGTTCGAGTCCGAGAATATCTTCAATCCGATTGAATAACCGGTTCGCAAATGCGGCCTCTTTCGGTCCATGCATCTTCGGTTTAACGATGTAAATAGAACCATGGCGGGAGTTTTTGAACTGCACATCGTCTTTCAAATTATGCTTCGCAATCAATGTCGTAAGGACACCATCGAGAATCCCTTCCGGCACTTCATTACCATCTTGGTCCAGAATAGCGTTGTTCGTCATCAAATGGCCGACATTCCGAACGAACATAAGAGAACGGCCAGGCAATGACAGTTCTTCCCCGTTCGCGGATGTGTACGTACGATCCGGATTCATCCTCCGGGTGATTGTTTTATTTCCACGGGCAAAGCTTGCCTCCAAATCGCCTTTCATAAGGCCGAGCCAATTGCGGTAAACGCCGACTTTATCTTCCGCATCGACAGCTGCAATCGAATCTTCACAGTCCATAAGCGTCGAAAGGGCCGCTTCCAACAAGACATCTTTCACACCGGCCGCATCATCTTTTCCGATGGAATGATTCCGGTCAATCTGGATTTCCAAATGCAATCCGTTATTTCCGAGAAGTACGGCGGAAGGCGCTTCAGGGGCCCCTTGATACCCGATGAACTTTTCCGGGTCCTGCAGACCGACAGCTTTCCCATCCGACAGGGTTGCTGAAAGTTTTCCATCAGCGATTGCATACTGAGTGACCTCCGCATGCGATCCTCCCGCCAAAGGAACGGACTCGTCTAGGAAGCGTTTCGCAAACTGGATGACCTTCGCGCCGCGGACCGGGTTATACTCTACACCCGCTTCCGCCCCTTCCTCATCGCTGATGACATCTGTTCCATACAGTGCATCATACAGGCTTCCCCAGCGGGCATTTGCCGCATTCAACGCATAGCGTGCATTATCGACAGGCACGACCAATTGAGCACCTGCTTGGATTGCAATTTCATCATCTACTTTCGACGTGGACACTTTGAAATCAGCCGGCTTCGGTTCCAAATAGCCGATTTCCTCTAGAAACGCTTTATATTTCGGTAGATCCGTAGATCCTTTGTTTTCTCTATGCCAAGCGCTGATCGCTTGTTGAAGGCGTACACGTTCTTCCAACAATTGCTTGTTCTCTGGAGCAAATTCATGGATGAGTTGCCCGAAATCCGACCAAAACTTCTCTCCATCCTGTTCAATGCCCGGAAGCACTTCTTCATTCACAAAATCATACAGTTCCTTGGAAACTCGAAGCTTGCCTTTTTCTACATAATTTTGCATAGTATCCACCCCTTAACATATTTACTACCACTCATTCTGTTTTATAACAGATTCATCTATTACACTATATACTATAATACATTTGAAAATCAACAGTATTATGAATTTTTTGTTCTTCTCTCTCTGTATCTACTGTGAGATTGTTAGTAGACACAAACTCCAGCGCCATGGAAGAGGTCGCCAGCAGTTCCTATTACCTCGCCCGATTGGCGGTGGAGCTGTATTGAATGGTATCGCAGTTCAAATTGTGATCTATATAAGTTGAAATAAATAACTTCTTCTAACCGTTGATTTCCGTTCCGAGCGGACGCTTTCCGCGGGCACGGCTTCAGCCAATCGAACAGCGAAGGGTTCGATTTGTTGCCAAACGCTACGCTTTTTGGCACAAAGGCCGTTCTTCGTGACGGCCTTCGCTGGAGTCGCCGCTCTGCACTCCAATCAACTAAGTTAATAGGTAAAATATTAAATTCAACTTAAATATAAGAACCAAAAAAGAGTTGTCCCTATTGGAGGCCAACTCTTTTTGTCATTCTTTTTTTAATTTCGATTCCTCATATTCTCCCCAGACAATATAGCCGATCCCTACAATGAAAGAGCCTATGCTGAAAATATCGAGAGTGTTTCCTATGTATGAGAGCATATTACGAAATAAATCCTTATCCCAACTCGAAATTCCGGAGCCAAAAATGGCTGCACTTATGAATTTCGTGGATAGTAAAAACGCAGATATCGCTATGAATCCAATTCCGGCCCCTCGTTTTGACATGTTATGCCCCCCTTTCCTCTTACATTCCATATTACAGGAAATTGAAAAAAAGAGAAGGAATCAAAGACTTCCTCCCCCTTCTATTTTGCATAGTGCGACACTTTTCCGGCATTTCCCCCTGCCTTCAGAGGGCATTGTAGATGGTGGAAAATCGGATGGCATGTTCCATTTCATCGTGCATGGCGATGAACACTGGATTATACGCCTGCTGAAAAGGGATGGTAAGAAGCATCTCCTTATAAGTCTCGACCGCCTCCAACTCATCGACGAGCGCCCGTTTTGCGCAGTCTTTTAAATCATAGCAAGGCAACATTTTCTTAGGATTTTGAACAAAGGTCCCAGTCATCATATAATAGAGTTGTTGGAACATTTCGTAATGGCTTTTTTCATCTTCATACGCATGTTTGATGAAATCCTGCCAAAGCGGATCATCCGTCTTGCCATGCATGGAACGGTAAAAATGATACGATCGATATTCGTCTTCAATGGCCTGCTTCAATTTATCGACAAACAATTCAGCACCCTCTCGCATCGTTTATCTTCAATTTATGCGTCCAGGCTGCGTCTTATGAAAAGGGGGATCCCAACCATGCTACAACACTTCAGCTTTCGGCCGATGTATGAAAATGCCCAATTGCCCGGCTGGACGATTGCGTTTTATTTCAAAAATAAACGGTACACCGCAGATTACCAACCAGACGGGACAATTCGGTGGACCGGCGATACACCGCCTGAAGAAGAAAATGTCACGAAAATGGTCCATGAACTGATGACTTTTCATGTGTATGAGTGAAGCCGTGCGATTCGGGAAATACTATGCTTTCACGAAACAAAGAGGAGGCATTGTATGGATAAGGAAAAATCACCGGAAAAAATGCATCAGGAAAAAAATCAGATGAAGATGCAGGAACAGAAGACCGAAAATGTCTTCGAAGACAAGAGTCGCGTACCAAATGAACAAAACGCTTGGAAAGAGACCCAGTACAAACGCGGGGAATAGTTTGAAAGGCGTACCTTGGGGACAGGGTACGCTTTTTTTATTGGTAATTAAGGGGAGCTGTTAGGGCGCGGCCAAACTGTCACGGCCCGTGTCAACTCTCTTGGCAATTCAGCAAACTACAAGGACAATCACTCCAACTGTAAGGACGCCAATAACTCTCCTAACTCCGCAAACTCTCATGGCAATTCCCCAAACTGTAAGGGCAATCACACCAACTGCAAAGCTGCACTGCCAAACCGCCAGTGCCAAATTCCATGGCTCTCATCCCCTCAGCAAACACTCCGCCCCTGTCGCTCCCTTCACATAAAATGGATATTCAATACGTGATTGAAAGCGAAACCATTTGTTTTTTTCTTGTAAATAAATTATCATTATCTTAACTCACTACTTTACCAATACAGGAGGTGTACACTTTGTTCAACCCCTCATTCGGGTGCGGGACAAAGTAAGCTTATTTGGACATTGCCATACGATTGGCAGCATTTGCTGCCTTGATCGCCCTCACCGCATTTTTTGTTGCGAGTGAATTTGCAATCGTAAAAGTACGAACAACACGGATCGACCAGCTGATCGGAGAAGGAAATCGCAAAGCAGTCAATGCGAAGAAAGTGATCGGTAATTTGGATGAATACTTATCCGCTTGTCAATTAGGGATCACCATCACAGCCCTTGGTCTGGGGATGCTCGGTGAACCGACTGTCAAACTGATCTTGGCTCCCGTTTTCACTTATCTCGATTTAACTCCAAATGTAACAACTATACTTTCTTTCGCGATTGCCTATATCTTTGTGACGTTTCTGCATGTTGTCGTAGGAGAATTGGCGCCCAAAACGATTGCCATCCAAAAAGCGGAGGAAATTACGCTTTCCTTCTCAAAACCGCTTATTTTGTTTTACCGCCTTATGTATCCCATCATCAAAGGGATGAATGGTTCCGCTCGCGCCATCATCAGGCTATTCGGTTTCAAATCAATTTCCGAATCGGAAGTGGCCCATACGGAAGAAGAGCTTCGGATGATTTTATCCGACAGTTTAAAAGGCGGCGAAATCAACCAAGCGGAATATAAATATGTAAATAAAATTTTTGAATTTGACGATCGAATCGCCAAGGAGATCATGGTGCCGCGTACTGAAATGATGACCATCGAGAAAGACTTGACGTTAAAAGACGTCTTTGATGTCATAGGCGTTGAGCAATATACGCGCTATCCGGTCACAGATGGTGACAAGGACCATGTCATCGGGCTCGTCAATATGAAAAATCTGTTGACGGCGTATATTAAAGATCCGGCAACCGGCAACCAACCGGTCATCGAGTATATGCAGCCGATCATCCGGGTTATCGAAACGATCCCGATTGGCGACCTGCTTCTCAAAATCCAACGCGAACGTATCCATATGGCCGTCCTGATGGATGAATACGGCGGAACGTCCGGGCTTGTCACCATAGAGGATATTCTAGAAGAGATCGTCGGCGAAATCCAAGACGAATTCGATACAGATGAAGTGCCCGAAGTCCAATTCATCGGCGATGGCCATTACATCTTGGATGCCAAAATGCTGATTGAAAATGTCAATGACGTCCTCGGCATCGACATTGACGAAGAGGATATCGACACGATCGGCGGATGGTTCATGACACAGCGTTTTGAAGCGATTCAAGGGGAAAAGATCGTGGAGCAAGGATATGAGTTTACGGTCAAAGACGTGGAAGGTCACCATATCCTTTACTTGGAAGTGATGAAATATATCGAGGAGGAAACCGGAGAACTTCCAGATCTATCGGTGGAATCTTGAAAAGAGGGCGACTCTCCATAACTGGGAGTCGCTCTTTCAATCGAAAGGCGGTACCTATTTAGATGGATCTTTATTCGAACTTGCGGGAAGGCGAAAGAGGAGCTTGGCTTAGTATTTGGACATACTTGGTGTTGAGTGCGGTCAAACTGGTGGCGGGCTATATCGGTTCCTCGGAAGCCTTGAAAGCGGATGGCTTGAACAATACGACGGATATTATCGCCTCTATCGCTATTTTGATCGGCTTACGGATTTCGCAGAAGCCGCCGGATGAGAACCATCATTACGGCCATCTCCGAGCAGAAACGGTGGCCTCCTTGATTGCGGCGTTCATCATGGCGTTCATCGGGATTGAGGTGCTGATCAATGCTGGAAAATCCATGGTTCATCCAATCGTTACCCCGCCTTCGTTGCTCACTGCTGTTATTGCTATCATCAGTGCAGCAGTCATGTTTTTGGTCTATCGTTTCAACTTGAAGTTATCGGAACGGATTGGCAGCGAAGCAATTCGGGCCGCCGCTTACGATAATCGTTCGGATGCCCTCGTCAGTGCGGGGACGGCGATCGGAATCGGCGGCGCCGTCATCGGTTTTCCGATCATCGACGCGATCACCGCGTTCATCATCGGAATTTTGATCATCTATACGGCTATTCAGATTTTCATTACGAATGTCTATGCGCTGACGGATGGATTCGATGAACAGGAAGTCGAAAACATATCCGGAGTTATCCGCGCCGTTCGCGGGGTCATCGAACTGAAGGAATTCAAGGGTCGAATGCACGGTAACTTGATGTTTGTCGATTTAACGGTCACCGTGGATCCGATGTTGAACGTCATCGAAAGCCACCGGATCACGGAGGACATCGAGCGGACAATCCTGAAAGAAAAGCCATTCAGCGTCGTCATGGTCCATATTGAGCCGGAAGGGATCGAATTGCATTCCCCAACAGAAAAGCAGTCTCCGTGAGGAGGCTGCTTTTTTATTGGGGATATAAAGTTGGATTTCGCCGCAGACATGGCTTCAGTCACGTGTCGCCATGACAGTTGGACTTTTGCCATGACAGTCCGGCCGACCCATGACAGTTTCCGCACGGGCCATGACAGTTCTCCCGATTGCCATGACAGTTGGACGTTTTGCCATGACAGTCTGGCCGACCCATGACAGTTTCCGCACGAGCCATGATAGTTCCCGGGATTG
Organism: Sporosarcina sp. FSL W7-1349; assembly: GCF_038003045.1. Taxonomy (NCBI): domain Bacteria; kingdom Bacillati; phylum Bacillota; class Bacilli; order Caryophanales; family Caryophanaceae; genus Sporosarcina; species Sporosarcina sp. FSL W7-1349. The sequence goes on along the minus strand of NZ_JBBOOK010000003.1, from coordinate 13,666 downwards.
CCATGACAGTTGAACGATTTGCCATGACAGTCCGGCCGACCCATGACAGTTTTCGCACGAGCCATGATAGTTCCCCGGATTGCCATGACAGTTGGACTTTTTGCCATGACAGTCCGGCCGACCCCTGACAGTTCCCCCAATTGCCATGACAGTTCAGCCGCTCGTCGCTTCACTTTTTAACAAGCTGCTTCTTGACAGTTACTGTTTCTTATACTCAATATGATACACATCATGACGCCGGTCTTTCAGTTGTTTCACTGTTCCATCCTGGCGTTGGCGGCGCAGGATTTCGAGGTCGACGTCGCCGATCAGCACCATCTCCAAGTTGGCGTTCGTCTCGCCGACGATGCCGTCTCGGGCGAACTCGAAATCGGATGGGGCAAAGATGGCCGATTGGGCATACTGGATATCCATGTTCTCCGTTTGCGGCAAGTTTCCGACCGTTCCCGAGATGACGGTGTAGATTTGATTCTCCACCGCGCGTGCTTGGGCGCAATACCGGACGCGCAAATACCCTTGGCGGTCTTCCGTACAGAACGGTGTAAAAATGATATTCGCCCCCATATCGGTCGCGATGCGTGCCAATTCGGGGAATTCAATATCGTAACAGATCTGGATGGCGATTTTGCCGCAGTCGGTATCAAACACCCGGACCGAGTCCCCTGCACTAATGCCCCACCATTTCCGCTCATTCGGCGTAATGTGGATTTTGTATTGCTTTTCAATCGAACCGTCTCTTCGGAATAAATACGCGATATTGTAGATTTCCTCATCCTCTTCCTCCACAAAGTGGGATCCGCCAATAATGTTCACATTGTAACGGACCGCGAGGCTGGTGAAGAGCTCGATATACTGCGGCGTAAATTCGGTCATCCTACGCACTGCCTGACTCGGTGACGGTTCATCAAGGAAGGACATGAGCTGGGTTGTGAAAATTTCCGGGAAGACGACAAAATCCGAGTTAGCATCGGATGCCACATCCACGAAATATTCGCATTGGTGCGCCATTTCCTCAAAAGAAGAAATCTTCCTCATCAAATATTGAACAACACAAATCCGCACCGGATAGCTTGTCTTGAAATGCCGCTTCGTCAATGGCTTGTAGTCAACGTTATTCCATTCCATCAATGTTGCATACTTTTTGGATGCTTTGTCGTCCGGTAAATAATTCGGATTCACCCGCATGAGCGTAAAATCATTCATCAGTTGGAACGTCAATACTGGGTCATAGATTTTATGGCGGGAGACCGCATCGACATATTCACGCGGGGACATCTCATCCGCGTATTTGTGATAATTCGGTATCCGGCCACCGATAATGATCGACTTGAGATTCAACTGACGTGCAAGCTCTTTCCTTGCCTCATACAGCCGCTGCCCCACCTTCATCCGACGGTAGGCCGGGTGGACCATCACTTCGATGCCGTACATATTGTAGCCGTCCGGATTGTGATTCGTAATATAGCCTTCGTCCGTCACGTCGTCCCATGTGTGACGGTCATCATATTCGTCGAAGTTGATGATCAAGCTGGAGCATGAACCGATGATTTCGCCGTCGAGTTCCGCGACGAACTGCCCCTCCGGAAACATTGCCAAATGGCTTTTCAAATGGCCCTCTTCCCACGGATCCATCCCCGGGAAGCATTCCTCCTGCATCGCCAATATCTTCTCAATATCTTCCGCTTCCATCTGGCGGATGACCATACTGATTTCAAATGATGATAAATCGAATTCCTCGCTCACTTGGATCACCTCTTTTATCTGTTCTCTCTTCATTATATAGCACGGAGGGGACGGTTTATAATATTTTACTTGTCTTCACGCACCCCCTATAATCTAAGTGTAACCTTTTGACTGGAGTGGAGCCTATGCAGAAACGGCTGGAAAATGGCCTTATTTTCATTTGTATTACCGCTTTGATTGCGATGTTCGGGTCGTTATATTTCTCTGAGGTGCGTGGGTATGAACCTTGTAAGCTGTGCTGGTACCAGCGGATTCTCATGTATCCGATCGTATTGATAACCGGTATCGCACTCTATCAGAAAAATGCCCGGATTGCGTTGACGACTGCTGTTTTTTCGTTCATTGGCGGGTGTATTTCCCTGTATCATTACGGTATCCAGAAGTTGACCTTCTTACAGGATAGCGCTCCATCGTGTGGTAACGTGTCTTGTACAGGCCAGTATATCAATTACTTCGGTTTTATCACCATTCCTTTTCTGGCACTTATCGCATTTTTACTTATTTTTATTACAAGCCTTTTCCTTATGAAATGGCAGAAGGAGTCTAATTGAATTGAAAAAACTACTCATCATCGGCGGCATTATCGTCGTCATCTTTGGTCTGATCGTCTTTCTTTCCAATCAATCAGATCAAGCGAAGTTGAAGGACAATCCATATGGCACGGAGGATTTGAATAAAGCGACGATCGACTTGATCGGCAATGAAAACTACAAGAACATCATCCTGCCGGAGGATCTTTTCGAAAAAGTCGATTCCGGCGAACCGGTCACTGCTTATTTCTTCAGCCCGGATTGCCCATTCTGCATGGAAATGACGCCGAGAATGATGCCGATTGCGGATGAAATGGGCGTTCATGTCTACCAATACAATATGATGGAGTTTTCGGAAGCTGCCAAAGAAAGGTATGGCGTTGAGAGCTGGCCGACGCTTGTCCATTTTCGTGATGGGAAAGAAGTCGGTCGGATGAGCGGCGCGCAGCCCGATGAGAATATCCGGATGTTCTTCGAAGAATTCGAAGGTAAGTAAGGAGCGAATGGTATGTCCGTTTTTCATTACACGACAAGCGAAAATGGTCTGACGGTGGAGCATTTATTGCGGGAACGGTGGCGGGCCGGGAAAAAGACGGTCCATGAGTTGCGGATGGCGAAAGGCGTGAAGGATATGGACGGGGAGCCGATCGATTGGCGTTCGCCGCTTCCGGCAGGGACACGGCTGACGATTGAGTTCCCCCATGCACCTTCCTCCTATGAGTCGGATGATGCGAAGCATTTGGACGTCCTCTATGAGGATGAGCATATTCTTGCTGCTATGAAACCCGCTGGCATGGCGACCCACCCGGCGGAATCCCGAGGAAACGGCACGTTCATGAATCAAGTGATGGCATACGTACGGAACCGGGGTGGCGATTATGCGGAACATATCCATCGGCTCGATAAAGGGACTGCCGGGGCCATCCTCGTCGCCAAGCATCCGATCGCAAAGGCATTATTTGACCGGCTGTTGGAACAAGGTGAAATTACCCGAGTGTATTCGGCTGAAGTCGATGGCTACGTGAAGAGGCCAAGAGGAGCGATCAATTACCCGATCGGCCGCGACCGCCACCACCCGTCCAAGCGACGGGTGTCCCCGTCCGGCCAGTCCGCCCTAACTCATTTCCGTGTGAAACAGCGCACGGACGATTCCACTTTTGTCGAAGCGGAACTCGTGACAGGTCGAACCCATCAAATCCGTGTCCATATGGCCCATATCGGGCATCCTGTCAAAGGCGACACGTTATACGGCGGCAGTGAAACGCCCGATGGGAATTATCGATTAACTGCAACTAAACTTTCTTTTGTACATCCGATTACAGGTAAGCAAACGACGGTGGAAGTAAGCGAAACGTGAGAAGGCAAAAGCGCAGGCGTGAAAGATCGACGCTGGCATGGATTTGACAAAAAAGCATGGACTCCACTCATTCGGAGTTCCATGCTTTTTCTTTTCTATTCAGTTCGTCAGCTGGCGAATGCCGCTTTCCAGCCGTTCGTCCACTTCTTTGGCATCTTCGATATGCTGCACGATCAGATCGTGCGCTTGCGTAAAGAGTTCATTGGCCCCGACTAATTCTTGTTTCACTTTTTCGGAGAGCTGCTTCTGTTGTTCAATCATTTCTTGGATGGATCCAATATCCCCTTGGCTTTCTTCAATCGTGCTAAGGATCGTCTCAATCTTTGAAGCGGTCTCCAAGCTGACGGCAACTCCCTTTTCCACCAGTTCCGCACTTTTCCGGGTCGCTTCCAAAGCTTGTTCGATTTCGTTGCGTAAAGAGGTCGTCAAGGTTTGGATGTTCGCAGTGCTATCGGATGTACTTTCCGCCAGCTTTCTTACTTCTTGGGCAACGACCGCAAATCCTTTCCCATATTCTCCGGCGCGGGCTGCCTCAATGGAAGCGTTCAACGCCAACAAGTTCGTCTGGGCAGCTATGTCTTCAATCACTCCGACAATCGATTGAATTTCGACCGAGCGCTCGCTGAGGTTCTCCATATTCGTCTCGGATGCCTGGATCTGGTTCCCCAATTCTTTGATGACATCCGCAGTCGCATGCACTTCTTTCGTCCCTTCCGTAGCCTCTGCGACCATTACATAGGATTTCTCACGGAGGGAATTTCCGCATTCATTCAATTCCCGTGACTTCTCGGAGGATTGCTCACTTAAATCCCCGACATTCGTAAATCTTTTTTCTATTTGTCCAACGGCCTGCTCCAATACATTGTGCTGGGCATTCACTTTCTCATGTTGGTCGACAGCAGCGGCCAATTCGTTTTTTATATCAGTGATGCGTCCTAGTTCTTCCGTTTCTTTTTCGGCATAAGCCATTTTCAGACGTGCCAGTTCCTCTTTTAATCCTTCGTCTTGGACGGTATTCTTTCTACTTCTAAACAAGTCCATTCCCCCTGTTGGCTTTTTTTCATCATACCATAATTACCTGAGTTTACCAGAGTTCATATGAAAAAATACCCTATCCTAAAGTCATATATGTACCCCGCGTGAAATTCTATAAAAGTAATGATTGCATTTCTCCCCAAAAACGAATATTATGTTAAATGTAATCAATATAGTTCGTGTTTAAAGGAGGGCAACCCTTTGTTTCATTTAAATAAAGCGGGTACAAATGCCAAAACAGAAATTCTAGCAGGAATGACGACTTTTTTGACGATGGTCTATATCGTCATCGTCAACCCGATTATCTTGGCGGATGCCGGTGTGCCGTTCGACCAAGTATTTCTGGCGACCATCATTGCTACCGTAATCGGGACTTTATGGATGGCCTTATTCGCCAATTATCCGATCGCCATCGCCCCCGGGATGGGCTTAAACGCTTATTTTACATCTGTAGTTATTGCATCGGACGGCCAGCTCGATTATCTGACTGCGTTTTCAGCGGTGTTCATCGCGGGATTGCTGTTCATCATCCTATCCATGACTTCATTCCGGGAAAAATTGATTGAGTCCATTCCGGAAAATCTGAAGCATGGCATCACTGCAGGAATCGGATTGTTCATCGCATTTTTAGGGTTGCGATTGTCCGGACTCGTCGCTCCCCACGAGTCCAATTTAGTGAGACTTGGCGACCTGACGTCCCCTCCTGTGTTATTGACCCTATTTGGACTACTTGTCACAATCGTCCTGATGACTTTAAATGTCTATGGCGCCATTTTCATTGGGATGGTCATTACGGGCATTGTAGCTTTCTTTACGAATCAACTTCATTTCGAAGGTGCGCCTTGGAAGCTTCCACACTTGCCGGAGGGCATCCTCGTCTGGAATCCGCTCCAAGCGGTCGGAGATGTCGTTTCGCATGGTCTGTACGGCGTCGTCTTCGCGTTTTTAATAGTCACCTTATTCGATACGACGGGCACGATGATCGGCGTCGCCAAACAAGCCGGCCTTATGAAAGGGAAATCACTGCCGCGGGCGCGTCATGCGCTATTGGCTGATTCTGTAGCCGCTACAATAGGTTCCATGTTCGGAACAAGCCCGACATCCGCTTACGTCGAGTCCTCTTCGGGTGTCGCTGTCGGAGGGCGTACCGGGCTTACGACGCTGACTGTGGCCATCCTCTTTATCGGAGCCGCCTTTTTCAGCCCGGTCGTCTCAGCGCTCTCCGGGGTCTCGGCTATCACCGCTCCCGCGCTTATTATCGTCGGCAGTTTGATGATAGGCGTAGTGAAGCAAATTGACTGGGATCAATTTGACGAATCGTTTCCGGCGTTCCTTGTCATCCTGACGATGCCGTTGACTTCCAGCATCGCTACGGGGATCGCTCTCGGGTTCATCACTTATCCTTTATTGAAAGTGGTGAAAGGGAAAGGCAAACAGGTTCCCATTCTGCTCTATATTTTTGCCGCTCTCTTCACATACCAATTGCTCTTTTTGCCGCATTAAAAAACTGCCCTTCCGATCACCTTGTCGGAAGGGCAGTTCCTTTTATTCCAATCAAATCCGATAGCGGCTCGACATGAAAGCCGAAACAAATAGCGCGCCCGCTGTTATCAAATGCAAAAGCCATCCAATGACAGGGATGACGCTGGCAACGCTTGTGAAAAGCCCGAGAATCGAAGCGGCTTTCCCTTGTCCCTCTCGGATTGACAGTATGAGTGTGATCGCATGCAGGATGAACATGAGGAAGAGGGCATTATAGCCTGTCCCGATGACAAAGGCGCCACCGATGATTGGGATGGCTAAAAACGCCTCCGCTATGCCTGTGATCCATTTCATGCCGGTTGAATAATTCATAATGCTGTCCCTCCTCAATCCATTAGTTCTTATACGCTCCACGGGATCAAAAGTTTCACTTTTCCCCTCTTTGTCACAAATTTACCGGCCCGCTATACCAATTCATCAAAAACTGGGGTATAATAAACAAAGAACAACTGACATAACGGGAGGTATTTTCCATGACTCTAATTCTTATAATAGCTGTTTGCTTCGCATTCCTATCCGCTATTTTCACCGGTGGATACGAAGACAAACCGGGCAAAGTTAAAAAAGGATGATTGCTGAAAACGGGACAAGCCATTAGGCAGTCCCGTTTTTTTATACTAATCCCGGAAAATTTTGTTGCCGAAGCGCTTCATAGATCAGGATGGAGGCGGTATTCGACAAATTCAAAGAACGGATATTGTCGTTCATCGGAATGCGCAAACATTGCTCCGGACGGCTTTCGATAAGCTCATCCGGCAGTCCGGTCGTCTCTTTTCCAAAAACAAAGAAGAGATCCTTCGATTCATCCGAAAAATCGAAAGAGCTGTACGGCTTCGTCCCGAATTTCGTAATAAAGTAAAACTCCGCATTGGGGAAGGAAGCGAATAACTCCTCAATTCCATCATGATAACGGATATCGACAAACTCCCAATAATCGAGCCCTGCCCGTTTCAACATTTTATCATCCGTCGAAAATCCGAGCGGTTTAATCAAATGGAGTTTCGTCCCCGTCCCCGCGCAAGTTCGCGCGATATTCCCCGTATTGGCTGGAATGAGCGGTTCAAATAAAGCAACATGGATCGTCATCTCTACACTTCCTCTAGTTAAGCTGTTTCTCGATTGCCTTCTCAAGTTCTTCCCGGACGGCATCGTCTTGTTCCAGCAGCAATGCTTCTTCCATCGCGGAATTGCCGGTTTCCGTTCTGATTTCTCCGAGCGCCCACGCCGCGGTGCCCCGAATGACAGGACGGGGATCCTCTTTCAATAAGGTGATCAGCGCAGGAACGGCCGCTTCCTCTTTAAAATGCGCCAATGCAATGATGGCATTCCGTTGGATCGGATTTTTCCCTCGCCACGAACCCGAGACATGGCCAAAACGGTCTTTGAACTGCCGGTTCGATAATTGCAGCAATGGTTCCAGCAATGGCTTGGCCAGTTCCGGATCCGGTTGGAAAGCAGGCTGATGCAAATTATATTTCCTTCTATTCTTCGGGCAGACCGTTTGGCATGTATCACATCCATACAGGCGGTTCCCGATTTCCACACGAAATTCTTCATGAATCGCTGTTTTTGTTTGCGTCAGAAACGCGATACAGCGCTGTGCATTCAGTTGGCCACCTTGGATCAAGGCACCGGTCGGGCACGCATCCAGGCACAGCTTACAATCGCCGCATTCGTCTTCCATCGGTACATCCGGCTCGAATGGTATGTTTGTGATCATTTCACCTAAGTACACATAGGAACCGAACTCCGGTGTAATAATGGAACAGTTTTTACCCGACCAACCGATCCCCGCGCGCTCCGCTACTGCACGGTCCACGAGTTCTCCCGTATCGACCATCGAACGCAACTGGGCAGTTGGCGCGTATTCCTTTATATATTGCTCCAGAAGCTGCAATTTCTCCCGAAGCACTGTATGATAGTCCATTCCCCAGGATGCACGGCAAAAGAGCCCGCGCCGATCCCCTTTTTTTCCTTTCGGGGCATCCTGCATTTTGGATGGATAGGCGATTGCAATGGAAATGATGCTCTCCGCCTCATTCAGAAGCAACGCCGGTTCTGTCCGCTTATCCAAGTCTTTTTCCTCGAAACCGGACTGGTAGCCTAATTCCTGTTGCCGCCTTAATCGGTTTTTCATTTCCCGGAATGGGGCTGCTGTCGTAAAACCAATTTTGTCGATGCCGATGGAAGCCGCATACGTCCGGATCGCTTCTTGCAGCTGAACAGCATTCACCCTCTGTCGCCTCCTTTATGCTAAGATTACTATAAAACCAAGACAAGGGTGATGTCATTGATAATTGAAATGGATCAGAAACTACTGACCGACATGCCCGATTTGAAAATGGGCATTAATTATTATACCAAAATTACAGTGGAAGAATCGCCTCAAATGCTAAAAGGAAGACTGCAACTTTTCCAAGAACAACTTTTCTTTGAAATGGAAGACAAGCCACTTGCCGACTACGTCGGAATCAAAGAATGGCGCAGTGTCTGGAAATCATTAGGGGCAGATCCAAACCGGTATCGCCCTTCTGTCGAAGCCCTGATGCGCCGCGTGAAAAAACAAAATTATATCCAACCGTTCCACAGTGCGGTCGATTTGAATAACTTCTTCTCCTTGCAATATGAAATTCCCGTAGGCATCTATGACTTTGAGAAGACTATCGGCAATATCCGCGTATCTGTCGGTTCCGAAGAGGATGGCTATGAAGGATTGAATGGACGCTTCAACTCCCTGTCCGGCATTTTATTGCTGCAAGATGATTACAGCCCGTTTGGAAGCCCTTTTGTAGATTCAATTCGAACGGCAGTTACGCAAGAGACGACCTCTGCCCTACAAATATTCTTCATCCGGCCTTCCATGGATGCAGAGGAGGCGCTCGAACTGACCACCGCCTGCGCCAATATGTTCACCAGTATTAGCGGAGGAGACTCACAATCATTCGTTTTACATGCAGATGAGCACGTCATTACCATTGAGCCATAGGCTGCTGGAGGAGAAGCAAATGGGAAAGATTACATTGGCGGAAGCCGTAAAATTGAAGAGCATTCTCAAAAAGAAGATTCATGAATTGGAAATGGAAATGCGGCGGGTCGCTTTTACAACGGTAGAAAAAGGGAAAACACCCGTCACAGGGCCCCGTACTTTACCATTGGTCGAAGCTGAATTGGAGCAAGTCCGTTTAGATAGCCGCGTGCTCGATCGTCTCATGTACCGTGCGAATATCGACCATTCGATTGAATTCCAAGGACAGCAACTAGCGATTGTCGAAGCGATTGAACTAGCGACCCAGCTTCGGGCAAAGGCCAGCTTTTTTAAAGAGCTGGCCTCGGCTGATAAAGAAGAAATCCAATTCGGCTACGGGGAAAATACAACTTTCTACCGCATCGCCTTGTTTGATCCGGAAGAGTACAGACTAAAAGCATTACAGGCCGAAAAAGACGCGCACCAATTATCCAATCGCATCAACGCGAAAAACTATGCGATTGAACTGGATTTCGACGACGCGGCCTATTTCTAAACCTTGGTAAGGTGAGAGTCCTTTCCAAGGCATAGGGCACGGGATCTACAGTCCAATTTAATGGAGATCAACCAATGACCTGTACCCATTTATATTGTGACCCATTCCCGATATCCGACTACAGGCAACGCAACCATTACCTGACAAGCAATTTAGTATCGGTCCCCCCTATGGAAAACGCTCCTCCGCTTCGGCGGAAGGAGCGTTTTCAATTTTGAAAAGTACCTGTTTTCTCACCGTCGATCACTAGGAACCATTCCCCTTTTTCCGGGAAGCTCAAAGTGCCATGATAGAATAGCAGTTTTTTCGCTGTAGGTGCATGAACGGCCTCCCCATCCCGCTGAAATATTTGAGTGGAAACAAGCTCACCTTTCGAAGTTCTCACTTCAACGGAAATCTCCCCTTTTCCATCGTTATGCTTTTCAATGAACACTTCTGTTTCCACGCCCGGTTTCATTTCCATCGGGGAATCCGTCAATGTATAGGTCTCCGTTTGAGGAAAAGGTGGCAGGACATCGACGGTGAACTCCTCAAACAGCTCTGTGCCTACATAGAAGGACACTTGCCAATCTCCCTCTTTCGGGAAAGGTGCGAATGTCGTCAACGCATGGGCATCCTCTTCGTATAATGGTTTGCTCAGGAATCCTTCGGATAAAGTAATACGCTCTCCCTGTGCATTGGTAGCTTCTACTTTGAACGGTTCATCCGCCAAAGCCGGTGTGCCCCAGAAAAAGAGCATCAATTTGGCGACCCGGCGCTGGTCCTCTGCCACAAAATGGGCCGGGCCGAGAATGCCTACCTTGCCTTCCACTCCGATCAGCTCATATGGAGGAGCGGAGAACACGTTTCCGTAGTCTGCCAATTGACGTTGCTGTCCCACATTCCAATGAAGCGGATTTCCGCTTTGTGATAGAAATAACATCAAAAGGATTACTGCAATTCCAATGGAAGACAGCAGTGGAGCAATCCGCTTTTTTCGGTTCTGTTCTTCCTCAGATCCAGCCAGGTGTCGTAGGATGGCTTTCTTTTTTTCTTCTGGTAATGAATGTTGCGGAAGGCTTGTAAGCTGATTACGTAATTCCTTTATCTCGTCCATTGGCAGTTTCCTCCTCTTCCAATACTTGTTTAAGCTTCTTTAGTGCCCGATGATACATAACATTCACTGCATTATCCGTGCTGTTCAAAATGGTGGCAGCCTCTTTCGAAGACAGCTCCAAGATCCCTCGGAGAATGACCAATTCCCGAGGCTTCGGGGAAAGGCGACGAATAGCCCGATAAAGCTCCTCTGTAGCCTGGCTGCGGATCAGCTGCCCTTCCACCTCGTCCATCCCCCTTTGCTCAGCACCCAGCAAATGAGCAAGCCGTGACCAACGCTGCCGCCTGCGATACGTATCCAGCACCTGATTGCGCGCAATGGAAATCAGCCATGTCTTCGGATGAGCATCCCCTTTAAAGGTAGACAACTTTTTCAGGGCAATCATGAAAGTATCCTGGACTAGATCTTCCACATCCATCCGTCCGGTAAAATAAATCAAAAAACTGGTAACCTCTCTCTCATATTGATGAAACCAGTCCTCAATTGAATGCCGAGTCACATCGTGTTCCCTCCCTTTATTCATTAGACGTTCCAGATAGATAAATCTTACAAGAGTTTTTATTCAGTGGGGACTTTTTTATCCTTGTAAGGAAATGGGTAATATTCATACGGAGAAGCGCTTCAGATGGGTTCAAGCGGGGGAGTAAAGCAGTGGGCAGAGAAGGGAATGGACTGATGACTGGACCGCACTCTAAAACAGTTTGAAGAGCATTGGCGAGCAGGAGCATTTCTCAAACCTGTTTCCTCCAGCAAATAAATAAAAAACGATACAACCAAAGTTGTATCGTTTTTCGTGGATACCCGAGGCCGGACTTGAACCGGCACGCCTCGCGGCATCGCATTTTGAGTGCGACGTGTCTGCCATTCCACCACTCGGGCATAATATAAAGTTACGAAGCATAAAATCTGGAGGCGGCAACCGGAATCGAACCGGTGGTAAGGGTGTTGCAGACCCGTGCCTTACCGCTTGGCTATGCCGCCGTAGAAAAAGTGGAGCGGAAGACGGGATTCGAACCCGCGACCCCGACCTTGGCAAGGTCGTATTCTACCACTGAACTACTTCCGCAACTACTGGGGTAGCTGGATTCGAACCAACGAATGACGGAGTCAAAGTCCGTTGCCTTACCGCTTGGCTATACCCCAAAATTAATGGGGCGACTGAAGGGAATCGAACCCTCGAATGTCGGAACCACAATCCGATGCGTTAACCACTTCGCCACAATCGCCACTATAATATAACGTGTTCACAACATGGATGGGGCGGCTGAAGGGAATCGAACCCTCGAATGTCGGAACCACAATCCGATGCGTTAACCACTTCGCCACAACCGCCATAAGGTTGGCTAGAAATAGCTAGAATAAATGGCAGGGGCAGTAGGAATCGAACCCACACCAAAGGTTTTGGAGACCTCTATTCTACCGTTAAACTATGCCCCTGTAAAATGGTGGTGGGGGACGGATTCGAACCGCCGAACCCGGAGGGAGCGGATTTACAGTCCGCCGCGTTTAGCCACTTCGCTACCCCACCTAGGGTATGGTGCCGGCGAAAGGACTTGAACCCTCAACCTACTGATTACAAGTCAGTTGCTCTACCAATTGAGCTACACCGGCACGGTGATTAAATGGTGGCTCAGGACGGAATCGAACCGCCGACACAAGGATTTTCAGTCCTTTGCTCTACCGACTGAGCTACTGAGCCACATAATATTTATTAGATTTGAATCGGTATTGAATATTCTGTTCAAACCTATGTATAAAAAACAAATGGCGGTCCCGACCGGGATCGAACCGGCGATCTCCTGCGTGACAGGCAGGCATGTTAACCGCTACACCACGGGACCATTTGGTTGCGGGGGCAGGATTTGAACCTGCGACCTTCGGGTTATGAGCCCGACGAGCTACCACTGCTCCACCCCGCGACGATAGTATTCAAAAGCATTATGACTTTCACGCAATTCGCATAAGGGACACCTTACGCTTCGCTGTCGGTGTTAATCGCATTCTTCGTAATGCGATTTGCTCCACCCGCGATAATATTATGGTGGAGGATGACGGGTTCGAACCGCCGACCCCCTGCTTGTAAGGCAGGTGCTCTCCCAGCTGAGCTAATCCTCCGGTTTAAAGCGTGTTAAGCTGCGCATCTCTTCGTCAGCCGCTTTCGCTCAATCAGTCACGTACTAAGGTACGCTCCTTCTTTATCTCAATTGCTTCCTCGACCTGCTTGCTTCTCCCGCTTTAAACAGGATTCGCAATTAGCTATAAAGGTTTATTGAGAATTAAAATGGTGACCCCTACGGGATTCGAACCCGTGTTACCGCCGTGAAAGGGCGGTGTCTTAACCGCTTGACCAAGGGGCCATATTCAATAAAGGTATAAAAACTGGCGGAGAGCAAGGGATTTGAACCCTTGATACGCGGTTAGCGTATACACGATTTCCAATCGTGCTCCTTCGGCCACTCGGACAGCTCTCCAATTGGCTCCGCAGGTAGGATTCGAACCTACGACCGATCGGTTAACAGCCGATTGCTCTACCACTGAGCTACTGCGGAATAATAACTTTACTAATACTCAGTAGTCATTTGGAATGACAGCCCAGCGACGTCCTACTCTCACAGGGGGAAGCCCCCGACTACCATCGGCGCTGAAGAGCTTAACTTCCGTGTTCGGTATGGGAACGGGTGTGACCTCTTCGCCATCGGCACTGGACTATTTTCCACAAGACAAGACTTATTATACTAAAGTCTAGCGAGTATTTCAAGCGTTTTTCAAAATTAATTAATTTTGTTCGCTCAAAACCGGATAAAACCAACATTGTCTGCCACAAGCCATGCAACCTTTGTAT